>NZ_AP028663.1:0-190000 GCF_041154445.1 Variovorax sp. V118
ATGTCGACTGACGGCATCGGCGAAAGCCTGTGGCAGGCCTGCGTCGACCAGCTCGCGCAGGAGCTGTCCGAGCAGCAGTTCAACACCTGGATCAAGCCCCTCACCGCGCAGGTCGCCGACGACCTTTCGCGCATGACGGTGTTCGTCGCCAACCGCTTCAAGCTCGACTGGATCCGTGCCCAGTACGCGGGCAAGATCGCGGCCATGGCCGAGAAGATGTACGGCCAGCCGGTCACCATCGAGTTAGCGCTCGCTCCGCGAGAAACCCCCGTCCGCGTTGCGCCCATGGCCATCATGGCCGAAACGGATGTGCCGCGCGACGTGGCCGGCCCGGGCGAGGAACCGGCCGCCGCCGGCTTCAAGAACCGGCTCAATTCGGGGCTCACGTTCGACACCCTGGTCGAGGGCACGGCCAACCGCATGGCGCGCGCCGCGGCCATGCACGTGGCCGGCATGCCGGGGCACCTGTACAACCCGCTTTTCATCTACGGCGGCGTCGGCCTGGGCAAGACCCACCTGATGCACGCTGTGGGTAACCGGCTGCTGGCCGACCGGCCCGATTCCAAAGTTCTCTACATCCACGCCGAGCAGTTCGTGTCGGATGTGGTCAAGGCCTATCAGCGCAAGACTTTCGATGAGTTCAAGGAGCGCTACCACTCGCTCGATCTGCTGCTGATCGACGACGTGCAGTTCTTCGCCAACAAGGACCGCACGCAGGAAGAGTTCTTCAACGCCTTCGAGGCCCTGCTGGCCAAGAAGTCGCACATCGTGATGACCAGCGACACCTACCCCAAGGGGCTGGCCGACATCCACGAGCGGCTGGTGTCGCGCTTCGATTCGGGCCTCACGGTGGCGATCGAGCCGCCCGAGCTCGAAATGCGCGTGGCGATCCTGATCAACAAGGCCCGCGTCGAAGGCACCGAAATGCCCGAAGAAGTCGCCTTCTTCGTGGCCAAGAACGTGCGCTCCAACGTGCGCGAGCTCGAAGGCGCGCTGCGCAAGATCCTGGCGTACTCGCGTTTCAACCAGAAGGAGATCTCGATCGCCCTGGCGCGCGAGGCGCTGCGCGACCTGCTGTCGATCCAGAATCGGCAGATCTCGGTCGAAAATATCCAGAAGACGGTGGCCGACTACTACAAGATCAAGGTCGCCGACATGTACAGCAAGAAACGCCCGGCCAGCATTGCGCGGCCGCGGCAGATCGCGATGTACCTGGCCAAGGAGCTCACGCAGAAGAGCCTGCCGGAAATCGGCGAGCTGTTCGGCGGTCGCGACCACACGACGGTGCTCCACGCAGTGCGCAAGATTTCGGGCGAGCGCCAGCAGCTCACCGAACTCAACCAGCAGCTGCACGTCCTCGAACAGACCCTCAAAGGCTGAAGCCGAATGTCATCAAGAACGCCCCTCGCGACAGCGGAGAATGGCGTCCTGAAAGCTGATTCAAAGAGATAAGAGAAGAGGAAGAAGACATGATCGTTTTGAAGGCAACCCAAGACAAAGTTCTTGCCGCGCTGCAGTCGGTGGCCGGCATCGTGGAGCGGCGTCACACCCTGCCGATCCTGGCCAATGTGCTGATCCGCAAGACCGGCGGCCAGCTGCAGCTGACCACCAGCGACCTCGAGATCCAGATCCGCACCACCGCCGAACTCGGTGGCGACGAGGGCAACTTCACGACCACCATCGGCGCGCGCAAGCTGATCGACATCCTGCGCACCATGCCGGCCGACCAGACCGTGAGCCTCGAGTCGAGCGCGAGCAAGCTCGTGCTCAAGGGCGGCAAGAGCCGCTTCACGCTGCAGTCGCTGCCCGCCGAGGATTTCCCGCTGGTGCAGGAAGCCGCCAATTTCGGCCCCGTGTTCAGCGTGCCGCAAAAGACGCTGAAAGACCTGCTCTCGCAGGTCTCGTTCGCGATGGCCGTGCACGACATCCGCTACTACCTGAACGGCATCCTGTTCGTGGCCGAAGGCAAGCAGCTGAGCCTGGTGGCCACCGACGGCCACCGCCTGGCGTTCTCCTCGGCCATGCTCGACGTCGAAGTGCCGCGCCAGGAAGTGATCCTGCCGCGCAAGACCGTGCTCGAAATGCAGCGCCTGCTGTCGGACGCCGAAGGCGCCATCGAGATGCAGTTTGCGAACAACCAGGCCAAGTTCAGCTTCGGCGGCATGGAGTTCGTCACCAAGCTGGTCGAGGGCAAGTTCCCCGACTACAACCGCGTGATTCCCAAGAACCACAAGAACACCGTCACGCTCGGCCGTGCACCGCTCCTGGCCAGCCTGCAGCGCACCGCCATCCTGACCAGCGAGAAGTTCAAGGGCGTGCGCCTGAACATCGAGCCGGGCACGCTGCGCATCGCGTCGAACAACGCCGAGCAGGAAGAAGCCCAGGACGAGCTCGACATCGACTACGGCGGCGACAGCATCGAGATCGGCTTCAACGTCACCTACCTGATCGACGCGCTGTCGAACATGGACCAGGACATGGTCAAGCTGGACCTGGCCGACTCCAACAGCTCGGCCTTGTTAACCATCCCCGAGAACGCATCTTTCAAGTACGTCGTGATGCCGATGCGCATCTAGACCCTGGAAAACACAGCGCCTTGCGCACACGACCCGCGGCCCCCCGCGGGTTTGCGCTTTCAAGAGGCGGCGAATTGAGCTTTTGAGAGCCCGAAAAATCACGGGAAACCCGTGAGAGACAGAGGAATATCCGAATGAGTGCAGAAGAGAACAAGCCCGACGTGCCGCACACCGAGCCGGTCTATACCCCCGAAATCCAGATCGTGGCGCCCGAAGGCGTCCCCGCCGACTCCAGCTACGGCGAAGGTGCGATCACGATCCTCGAAGGTCTGGAAGCCGTGCGCAAGCGCCCGGGCATGTACATCGGCGACACCTCCGACGGCACGGGCCTGCACCACCTCGTGTTCGAAGTGGTGGACAACTCCATCGACGAAGCGCTCGCGGGCCATTGCGACGACATCGTCGTGACCATCCACTCCGACAACTCGATCTCCGTCACCGACAACGGCCGCGGCATTCCCACGGGCGTGAAGATGGACGACAAGCACGAGCCCAAGCGCTCGGCCGCTGAAATCGCGCTCACCGAACTGCACGCCGGCGGCAAGTTCAACCAGAACAGCTACAAGGTCTCGGGCGGCCTGCACGGCGTGGGCGTCTCGTGCGTGAACGCGCTGAGCGTGAAGCTGCGCCTCATCGTGCGCCGCGAAGGCAAGATCCACGAGCTCGAATTCAGCCGCGGCTTCGTGCAGAACCGCCTGCTCGAAACCGTGAACGGCTTCGAGGTCTCGCCCATGAAGGTCATCGGCGACACCGACAAGCGCGGCACCGAAGTGCACTTCCTGCCCGACACTGAAATCTTCAAGGAAAACAACGATTTCCACTACGAAATCCTGAGCAAGCGCCTGCGCGAGCTGAGCTTCCTGAACAACGGCGTGCGCATCCGCCTGCTCGACGAGCGCACCGGCAAGGAAGACGACTTCTCGGGCGCCGGCGGCGTGCGCGGCTTCGTGGAGTTCATCAACAAGGGCAAGACCGTCCTGCACCCGAACTCGTTCTACGCGGCGGGCGAGAAGCCGGCCGACACCTACGGCGGCATCCCCGGCACGCACATCGGCGTCGAAGTGGCGATGCAGTGGAACAGCGGCTACAACGAGCAGGTCCTCTGCTTCACCAACAACATCCCCCAGCGTGACGGCGGCACCCACCTCACGGGCCTGCGCGCCGCGATGACCCGCGTCATCAACAAGTACATCGAAGAAAACGAATTCGCGAAAAAGGCGAAGGTCGAAGTCACCGGCGACGACATGCGCGAAGGCCTGTGCTGCGTGCTGAGCGTGAAGGTGCCCGAGCCCAAGTTCTCGAGCCAGACCAAGGACAAGCTGGTGTCCAGCGAAGTGCGCGCGCCGGTGGAAGACATCGTTGGTCGCCTGCTGACCGACTACCTGCAGGAGCGCCCGAACGACGCCAAGATCATCTGCGGCAAGATCGTCGAGGCCGCCCGTGCCCGCGAAGCCGCGCGCAAGGCCCGCGAAATGACGCGTCGCAAGGGCGTGCTCGACGGCATGGGCCTGCCCGGCAAGCTGGCCGACTGCCAGGAAAAGGACCCCGCCCTGTGCGAGGTCTACCTGGTGGAGGGTGACTCCGCCGGCGGTTCCGCCAAGCAGGGCCGCGACCGGAAGTTCCAGGCCATCCTGCCGCTGCGCGGCAAGATCCTGAACGTCGAGAAGGCACGCTACGAGAAGCTGCTGACCAGCAACGAAATCCTGACGATGATCACCGCGCTGGGCACCGGCATCGGCCGCGCCGGCGCGACCACCGCGGGCGGCGGCGCGGACGACTTCAACGTCGCCAAGCTGCGCTACCACCGCATCATCATCATGACCGACGCCGACGTCGACGGCGCCCACATCCGCACGCTGCTGCTCACCTTCTTCTACCGCCAGATGCCCGAGCTGGTCGAGCGCGGCCACATCTACATCGCACAGCCGCCGCTGTACAAGGTGAAGGTCGGCAAGGAAGAGCAGTACCTGAAGGACGGCCCCGCGCTGGACGCCTTCCTGCTCAAGGTCGCACTGAAAGACGCGAGCATCGAGACCGGCGGCGCCGCCTCGACCACGCTGTCGGGCGACACCCTGGCCGAGCTGGCGCGCAAGCACCAGGTGGCCGAGGCCGTGATTGCGCGCCTGCGCAACTTCATGGACGCCGAAGCCCTGCGCGCCATCGCCGACGGCGTGGCGCTCGACCTCGACACGCCGGCCGCCGCCGAGGCCTCGGCCGTCGCGCTGCAGGCCAAGCTGCGCGAACTCAACACGACCGGCGTGCCGGCCGAGGTGAGCAGCGAGTTCGACGCCCGCACCGACAAGCCGCTGCTGCGCATCAGCCGCCGCCACCACGGCAACATCAAGTCCAGCGTGATCTCGCAGGACTTCGTGCACGGCGCCGACTACGACGCGCTGGCGCAGGCCGCCAACACCTTCCGCGGCCTGCTGAGCGCCGAAGGCGCGCTGGTCAAGCGCGGCGAGGGCGAACGCGGCAAGGAAGAGAAGGTCGACGACTTCCGCCAGGCCATGAAGTGGCTGATCGGTGAAGCCGAACGCGCCACCTCGCGCCAGCGCTACAAGGGCCTGGGCGAGATGAACCCCGAGCAGCTGTGGGAAACCACCATGGACCCGACCGTGCGCCGCCTGCTGCGCGTGCAGATCGACGACGCGATCGAAGCCGACCGCGTGTTCACGATGCTGATGGGCGACGAGGTGGAACCGCGCCGCGAGTTCATCGAGCAGAACGCGCTGCGCGCGGCGAACATCGACGTCTGATCGATCGATCGATGGCGCGACACCGGTGGTGTCGCGCTGTTCACCAAGGGGGCGCCTGCAAGCGCCCCTTTTTTTTGATTCCTCTTACTGCTTGCGCTGCACGAACAGGTTGCGCTTGGCGTCCTCCGGGTACGCGAAGCTGATCTGCCCGTTGCGCACCACGCCCATCACCAGCATGTTGGGCGACAGCGCATCCTTGTCGTTTTCCGAGAACGACTTGTCGTAGGTCGTGACCACGCCGTAGTAGGGCCGCTTGGGCTGCTCGAGCGCGGCCTTGATGAACGGGCCTTCGAGCTTGCCGCTGGGCACGTTGAACATCGCGTGGGCCAGCAGGTAGGTGGCGTCGTAGGCCTGCGCGGCGGCCATCGGCACCGGGATGCGCTTCGTGTTGAATTTCCGCGCGTAGTTGGAGAGAAACGACGAGCGGCGCTCGTTGCTCGGCTCGGCGATGAAGCTCTGCGCCATCAGCGCGCCTTCGGACGCCTCCCGGGCGCCCTCGATGAAGGACGGGAAGGACAGCGTCCAGGCGCCAACCTGCGGCACCTTCCAGCCGATGGCCTGCCGGCTGCGCGCGATCACGGCGTTCTCGGGGCCCACGGTGTAGCTGAAGATGACGTCCGCGCCGGCCGCCTTGGCCTCCGACAGCTCTTTCGTCAGGTCTTTCACGCCGAGCGGAAAGCGGCCCACGTAGACGGGCTTGAGGTGCTTGGCCGCCAGCGCCTTCTCGACATCCTTGGCGCCCGCCTCGCCATAGCCGGTGCTGTCGTGCAGCACGGCGACCCGTTTCCAGCCGCGCGCCAGCAGGTCGTCGACCACGAAAGGGGCCTGGATGCTGTCCTTGGGCGAGGTGCGAAATACATAGCTCGTGGCCGGCGGATAGGTCGAAGTCAGCGGCGAGCCGGTCGCGCAAGGCACGATCAGCGGCAATTTCGCGTCATTGAAAACGGCCAATGAATTCATCGCCACGCCGGTATTGCAGAAGCCGATGGTGGCGACCACTTTTTCATTGACGAGGGCCTGGGATTGCGAGCGGCCGGTGTCCGGATTGGCCTGGTCGTCCTTGATGACCAGTTCGAGCGAGCGGCCCAGATACCCGCCCACGGCATTGATTTCGTCGACGGCCATCTTCACGCCGTTGAGCATGGGCAGGCCGAAATCGGCCGACGGCCCGGTGAAAGGGCCGATGACGCCGATGCGGATCGGCACCGGCTGCTCTGCGCTTGCCTGGGCGGCCAGTCCCAAACCCATCAGCAAAAAAATGAATCGGCGATTTGGATGAAGCATTTGGTTTGCGCGCTTTGAAAGGAAGCGCCGAGCCTAATTTCTTTGCGCGCCCTCCAATAGCTAGGGAATGCCCAGTCAATTGCGCACCAATTCCGTCTTTTGTTGCCAATTCAGCACAGGCCGCGGGCTGGCGACGGACCGAAACGCGCTCGCTCGCAGCGCGTCCGCGAGCCCCGTCTCAGGGTTTCCGATGAAAGACACCCGAAAAGTGGAACTGACGCCCGTCACACGGGCGTCACCAGCTATGAAAACAATAGCATTCACCTGCGCAACGCAGAAGCTTCCTCGTAAACGCTATATCTAGCCCGACTCTTGCTAAGCAAAATTCCTGACGGATTTCCTGTCACGCAAGATCGAGGACACACAGAGCAATGAACCCCAAGCGTTTCCAACAGCCCGTGGCTGCACTGGTTCTGGGCGCCGCATCGGTCGCCGCGGCCTTCCTCGTGGCCGTGTCGCCGGCCCATGCGTTCTCGAACCCGCCGATCCAGGTCGCGCAGGGCATCGAATACATGTGCGGCGGTGCCGCCAAGGGCGAAGCCGCCTTCATGGAAATGGTGGCGCCGCGCTGGGCCGCCGCCATCGACTTGCGCGTGAATGACGGCAAGGGCGCGCAGCAGGCCGGCTTCCCGGCCAAGGCCTCGATCCAGGTGCGCCAGAAGTACACAGGCCAGACGGTGATGCAAGTGCAGACCCAGGCGCCTTACATGCTCGCGCGGCTCGAACCGGGCGCCTACGACGTCGACGTGACGCTGGGCGGGCTCACGCTCACGCAGCAACTGGTCGTGATCGCCGGCATTCCGGCGCGCGCCTCGTTCGTCTGGCCGTCGAACTTCGACATGGCCTCGGTCGCGCCACCGTTGCCCCAGGCGCTGGCACAAACCGCCGCGCGCTGACCCGACGCGGGCCGCTGCGGCCCGCGCGCAGTTAAGTCTTCCTTAAGTCGTGCCCGGCACAGTGCTTTCCTGCGTGGCCTGTCGCCACCACCGCCCGGAAAGGAAGGCTCCGATGTCTCTCACCACCAATCCCCTGTTTCTGTTCTCGCACGCCCGGCCCGTGGCTGCGGCGGCCGGCGCCGCCTTGCTGGTGCTGCTCGGCGGCGCGCTCTCGGCGCAGCCGGCCCAGGCCGCGATGAACCCGCCGATCCACATGGCGCACGGCGTCGAGTACATGAGCGGCGGCATCGGCCAGGACGAGGCACAGCTGATGGAAACTGTGTCGCCGCGCTGGCCCGCGAGCTTCGAATTCGCGATCAAGGACGGCCGCCGCGCCGATTTCGCGGCCGGCGTGCACGTCACCGTGCGCGACAGCCACGGCACCGCGCTGCTCGACAACGTGGTCTCGGGCGGCCCGTTCATGGTGGCGCGGCTCGAGCCGGGTCGCTACGAAGTGGAGGCTCGCATCGGCGGCCAGACGCTGAAGCAAACGCTGCTGGTGTCGCCCGGTGCGCCGGCCAAGGCGCTCTTCGAATGGCCGGCGGGCACCGACATGGCGTCGGCCGGCACGCGCACGGTGCGGTAGGCGCGGCGGCGCCGCGCCGCGGCCGCCACCGAAACGTCACGCCCGAGGCGCCCCAACGCCCGCTATCCGGTTGCCCTGCGCTATAGAAAAAATAGCGACCCAGGCAGCTTTCGACGCCTTGAATGCGCGGCATGCGCCTTGCAGATGACGTGTCCCGGGCAATGCCCGCGTCCCCCCAGTCCTCATGCCGATCCGTCCCCTGAGCGTCCTGACCGCGCTGCTGCACGTCTACATCGCGCTGCGCCTGCTGCCTGCGCTGGCGTCGCTCACGCCTGCGTGGCCGCTGGCGCTCGTGCTGCTGGCGGTGTCGGCGGTCACGATGCCGCTGCCCTTCGTGTCGCGCAGCCACCGCGCCGACCGCAAGGCGAAGCCTGCGGGCGAGACGCTGCACTGGATCGGCCTGATCAGCATGGGCTGGTTCTCCTCGCTGTTCGTGCTCACGCTGGTGCGCGACCTCGGCCTGCTGCTGGCCTGGCTGGCCAGTTCGCTCGGCGGCCTGCAAGTGCCCTGGGACCGGGTAACGCCCTGGAGCGCGCTGGCGGTGCTGGCGCTGGCCACGGGCGTGTCGCTGGTCGGCTTCGTCAACGCGCGCCGCACGGCCGGCGTGAAGCAGGTCGACGTGCCGATTCGCGGCCTGCCCGCGGCGCTGGCCGGCTTCACGATCGCCCAGCTCAGCGACATCCACGTGGGCCCGACGATCCGCAACGGCTACATCCAGCGCATCGTCGACGCGGTGAACCGGCTCGGCGCCGACGCCATCGCGATCACCGGCGACCTGGTCGACGGCAGCGTGCCCGAGCTGCGCGAGCACATCGCGCCGCTGGCGGGGCTGCGCGCGCGCCACGGCACCTTCGTGGTCACGGGCAACCACGAGTACTACGCGGGCGCGCACGCCTGGATCGACGAGCTGCGCCGCCTCGGCCTGAAGGTGCTGCTGAACGAGCACGTGGTGCTGCAGACGCGCAACGTGCGCGGCGCGCAGACCGACGAAGAGCTGTTCGAAAGCGCGCTGGTGCTGGCCGGCGTGACCGACTTCACCGCCGGCCATTTCGATGCCGCGCACGCGAGCGATCCGCACCTGGCGCTGTACGACGCGCCGCCGCTGGTCCACACCCGCGTGCTGCTGGCGCACCAGCCGCGCAGCGCGCCGGTGGCGGCCGCGGCTGGCTACCAGCTGCAGCTGTCGGGCCACACGCACGGCGGCCAGTTCTTCCCGTGGAACCTGTTCGTGCCGATGCAGCAGCCGTTCACGGCCGGCCTGCACCGGCTGCACGACATGTGGATCTACGTGAGCCGGGGCACCGGCTACTGGGGGCCGCCGAAGCGTTTCGGCGCGCCGTCGGAAATCACGCTGGTGACGCTGGTCCCGGCGCAACCCTGAAACGCAGCGGCTTCAGGCCTGCAGTTCGGCCAGCAACCGCCGTGCGTTCGACGTGGCGGCGGTGTGGATCGGCTTCAGGCCTTCGCGCGCAATGCGCGCCGCCACGCCCGTGAACTGACCCATCGTGCTGGCGCCGCGCGCGGTGGCCTGCACGAGCGCGTCGCCGTGCGTGGCCGCCTGCGCCGGTGTGAAGCTGCCGGCCAGCGAGAAGAGCGCCGTGGCGCCCTGCAGCCACTGTTGCCATGCGCGCTGGGCCAGCGAGGCCTGGCTGCTGTGCCATTGCCGGGCCATCGCCAGGCCCGACTCGCTCGCCGCGGCGAGCTTTTCGTGGCCCATCAACTGGAACTCCGCGAGGTCGGCAGCGCTGGGCGTGAGCCCGGCCTTGGCGATGCGCTCGGTGCGCATGCGGATCACCGTGCCGGACGACAGCAGGGTCTCGTGGGTCTTGAGGGCCAGGTCGACCCATTGCATCAGCGGGCTGGCCACGCGGGCGGTGGTACTGAAGGACGACATGGGAAAAGGGCACGTAGGGGAACAGAGGGCCACTATAGGCCTGCAAAGTGAAAATTGTTGCAGCGCAACAATTCCTGACCGTCATTTCACCGATCGATTGCTTTCTGCGGGCAATATTTAACGTTTGTTGTAGTTGTTGCCGGCATCTGCGCGCAAGCGCCGTGCACGCGCCTCGGTGACGAGGTAGGCGACCAGCGCCACGGCCAGCGGCAGCAGGTAGTACAGCGCGCGGTAAGCCAGCAGCGCCCCCAGCAGCCGGGTGCTGGGCACCTCGTGCGCCAGCAGCGCGACGAACACGGCCTCCAGCACGCCGAGCCCCGCCGGCACGTGCGTGACCACACCTGCCACCGCGGCGACCAGCAGCACCGCGAGCACCTGCGGATACCCGACCTCGCCCTGCAGCAGCACCCAGATCACGCCGCCGATGAGCGACCAGTTGACGCACGACATCGCCAGCTGCAGCAAGGCCATCGGCAAGCTCGGCGTGCGCAGCGCATGGCCGCGCACACGCCAGACGTGGCCATCGGAGAACGCGCACAGCGCCAGGTAGGCGAGCGACACCATGAGCAGCACCGCGCCGAGCATGCGCAGGCCGCCGCCGTCGATCTTCCAGTCGGGCGGCAGCGCCATCGGCCAGAAGCAGAACGCCGCACCCGCCACCACGAGGTAGCCGAGCCAGTTGGTCAGCATGCTGAAGCCCAGCACGCGCGTGATGGTCTCGTTGCCCAGCCCCAGGCGCGAATACAGCCGGTAGCGGAAGGCCACGCCGCCCACCAGCGAGCCGAAGTTGAGGTTGAAGGCGTAGCTGATGAAGGTCACGCCGATGACGGTGCCCGCGCCGAGCCGGTGCTTCCTGAGGTGGCGCCCGAGCAGGTCGTAGGTGCTGTAGAGCCCGAAGCTGGCGGCGGCCAGCGCGCCGGCCGCGAGCAGCGTGGCGCCCGGCAATGCGCGCAGCGCGGCGAACACCTCGGCCCAGTCGATGGTGCGCGCCTGCTTCAGCAACAGCCAGGCGATGGCGCCGAAGAAGGCCCAGATCGCCACGCGCCGCGCCCACGGCCACCAGGGCCGGTGCGTGAGGGCGAGGGAAGCGCTCATGCCGTCTCCGTGCGCGCCGTGCCCTCGTCGCCGCGCTTCTTCTGCTGCGCCATGAGATCGGTCGCCTCGGCCGGCGTCAGGCGCGGCGCGTGGCGCGGCAGGCGGTTGAGCCACGACGGGTACCAGCGCAAGAAGTGAAAGACGAAGAAGCTGCGCACCAGCCGCCAGCCGCTCCATTCGCTGGCCAGGTCGTGCGTGCCGATCTGCTTGCAGCTGTGCTGCATGAGATGGTCCATGCGCTCCCACAGCACCTTGTTGAACGCGGTGTCGCGCACCACCACGTTGGCCTCCAGGTTGAGCGACAGGCTCAGCGGGTCGAGGTTGCTCGAGCCCACGGTGCTCCAGCGGTCGTCCATGAGCGCGACCTTGCCGTGCAGCGGGCGGTCGCAGTACTCGTAGATGCGCACGCCCGCATGCAGCAGGTGGTGGTACAGCATGCCGGCGGCCGTCTTCACGATGGGCATGTCGGGCTCGCCCTGCAGGATGAGGCGCACATCGACGCCCCGGCGTGCCGCGCGCCGCAGCTCCTTGATGAGCCGGTAGCCCGGAAAGAAGTACGCGTTGGCGATCACGATGCGCTCGCGCGCAGCGCGGATCGCGGCGCGGTAGTGGCGCTCGATGTCGTTGGTGTGGCGGCGGTTGTCGCGCGTGACGAAGATCGCGTCGGCCTCGCCCGCCGCGGCCTGCAGCTGCGACGCGGGCGGTGCCTGCTTCAGCCTTCGCCGGAACCAGCCCACGCCCTTGCCGCCGACCGCGATGGCGCGCAGCACGAACTGGTGGATCTCGGCCACGATCGGCCCCGCCAATTCGACCGCGTAGTCCTGCTTGGCCTTGGGACCGAAGTCGAGCAGGTGGTCCTCGGAGTAGTTGATGCCGCCCACGAAGGCACGCTCGCCGTCGACCACCACGATCTTGCGGTGCATGCGGCGGAACACGTTGAGCCGCTGGCCCAGGAAGCGCTGGCCCGGGTCGAACACGCGCACCTTGACGCCGGCCGTGGCCAGGCTTTCGAGGTACTCGTGAGAGAGGTCGGGCGAGCCAAATCCGTCGATCATCAGGTCGACCTTCACGCCGCGCTGCGCCGCCGCGCGCATGGCCGCATGCAGCGCCAGGCCCACCTTGTCCTCGAACAGGATGAAGGTCTCGATGATCACTTCGCGCCGCGCCGCGCCAATCGCCTCGAACACGCGCGGAAAGAATTCCTCGCCGTTCTCCAGCAGGTCGATGCGATTGCCGCCGGTCCAGTGGCCGGCGCGCTCGGTGGTGTCGCGCATGGGGGCCTCGCTGCTCACAGGTCGATGTCCGCCACCAGCGGGGCATGGTCCGACAGATGCGACCAGGGCCGGCGCGGCAGCACCACGGGCGCGTGCGCGCCCGCGTTGCGCACGTAGATGCGGTCCAGCGGCAGCAGCGGCAGGCGCGCCGGAAAGGTGCGCGCGGCGCGGCCGTGAGCATGCACGAACACTTCGCGCAGCGACGCGCCTTCGGCCAGCACGTCGTGCGCGCGGGCGCGCCAGTCGTTGAAGTCGCCCGCCACGATCAGCGGCGCATCGGCCGGTACTTCGTCGCGCACGATGTGGCACAGCAGCTCCAGCTGCTGCTGGCGGTGCGTCTCGGCCAGCCCGAGGTGCGCGCAGATCGCATGCACGTCGACCGTGCGCCCGGGCAGGCGCAGCACGCAGTGCAGCAGGCCGCGCTTCTCGGGGCCGCTCACCGACACGTCGTGGTTGCGGAAATGCACGATCGGAAACTTCGACAACACGGCGTTGCCGTGGTGCCCCTTCGGATACACCGCGTTGCGCCCGTAGGCGAACTGCGGCCACATGGTGTCGGCTAGGAATTCGTAGTGCGGCGCCTCGGGCCAGTTGTTCACGGTGCGCGAATGGCGCGCGTGCGTGCCCATCACCTCCTGCAGGAACACCACGTCGGCGCCCACCGTGCGCACCGCGTCGCGCAGCTCCGGAAGGATGAAGCGGCGGTTCAGCGCCGTGAAGCCCTTGTGGGTGTTCACGGTCATGACCTTGAGCGAGGCCGGTGCGGCGGCGACAGCGGCCTCGGGCAGCGGGGAAGTGATGGGGGAGGACATCGGTGTTCCCGTTGTACGTGGCCGCGCCCGCGCCGACTGTAGGAACGCGCCACCTTCTTCGCGTGCCTTTCACGCAAGGGCGGCGGGCTCCTACAGGCAGGCCTGCCGCACCCCCACACAGCGCCCGAAACGAGGCTCCTACGGTGGTTTCAAAGCCGATGCCGACGCGCTCGTGCTTTGTGCCTTTTTCCATCTGCAAAGGAGCTTTCCATGATGACCACCCTGCAACGCCTGACGATCCCCACCGCGCTGCTCGCCGCCCTGCTGGGCGCGGGCGTCGCCCAGGCCCAGAAACCGGCGCCCGTCGAACCGATGGCGGGCGACAGCTCGATGCCCGTCTCGCGCGAAGCCGTGAAGGCCGAGGCCCGCGCGCAGAACCGCAACAACGCCAACAGCGTGGTACCCAAGGGCGAGGCCAGCACCACCGTGAACCACCAGCCCAACGCGATGCCGTCGCCCACCGGCGAGCGTTCGCGCGCCGAGGTGCGCGCCGAGACGCAGCACGTGAAGCCGCGCTTCGGCCAGCCGGGTGAACGCCCGGCGGTGCCGACCAACCCGACCGAGAAGACGGGCACGCCGCAGTAACGTTGACTGCGCGCGCCCACGAAAAAGCCCGCGATGCTTCACGCATCGCGGGCTTTTTTCCTGCCCTTTCCTGGAGGCCGGCTCCCTTCAGCCGGCCACCTGGTCAGCCTCAGCTCTTGGCAGGGGCTGCACCGTGGTGGCCTTCATGCCCACCGCGATGGAAGCGATGGCCGTGGCCCGCGAACTTCGCGGTCTCGGCATCGAAGGTCTTCTGCTGCTCGGGCGTCAGCGCGGCGTAGAAGGTCTTGGTCGCTTCGGCGCGCTTGGCGAACCGGGCGCTGCGCTCGGCCTGGCGGGCCTGCATGTGCTCCAGGCGCTGCGGCGTGGTCAGCTTGGCGAACTCGGCGCGGTCCATGCGCTGCGGGCGGGCGGCACCGGCCGGCGGCTGGCTGGCCTCGGTGAAGCTGCTCCACGCGCCTTCCTGGGCGCTGGTGAGCTTGAGCTTGTCCTTCAGCGCGGCCAGGCGCTTGGCACGGTGCTCCTTCATGCGCTCCATGCGCTGGGCCGGGTCCATGCGCTTGTGCTGCGCCTTGGGTGCGGCGGTGGCATCGGCGGGGGCCGTGGCGGCCGTGGGCGCGGCGCTCGACGGCGCGGTGGCGGCCGGCGCCTGAGCGAAGGCACCCGAAGAGGCGAGGGCGGCCGAACCCAGCAGGCTGGCCCAGACGATGCGTTGGCGAAGAGAGATCATGAGAGTCGCTTCCTTTCGAAGAAGTCCGCCACCAAAGGGCAGCGGGTGAGACGAAGTGTGGAGCGCCTCTGTAACGCGTCCGTGAGCCGAACGTGAGCGTGCGTAAAGAAGCATGAACCGCAGCGCGGTGCTGCGGCCTGCAGCGTGACTTATTTGGGCCGGGGCGCCTTCAAGCCGCGGTAGGGCACCTGCAGCTTGCCGGCGCGCAGCGCGGCCACCGCGAGCACCACGGCGCGCGCGACGTTGCGCACCTCTTCCTGCACGTCGGCATCGGCGTCCAGTGCCTCGTGGCTGGTGGCGTAGGGCGCGTAGTAGCCGATGTAGCGATCGAGCCGCGCCTGCGCGCCGGCATCGACCAGGCCCATCCAGTCGAGCCAGTCCATGAGGTTGCGGCGCAGGCCTTCGGGGCCGGCCACGTCGCCGTGCACCACCACGCCGTAGACGCGGCCTTCCAGGTGCTTCGGGTAGCCCCAGCCTTCGAGCTCCAGGGCCTTGGCCTCGTCGGGCTTCTTGCCGTGCGTGCTGGTGGGGTCGGGGTTGCCGCCGTCGGCGCACACGAGGCGGTCGATCATGAGCTTCAGCGGGCTCGCGGCCTGGTACCAGTGCGTGGGCGTGAGCACGATCACGCCGTGCGCGGCCACCCAGCGTTCGTAGATCTCGTTCATCCAGTCGCCGGTCTGGCGCAGCGCGTGGTTGGGGTAGCAGCTGCAGGGCCAGTGGCACAGCGGCATCGCGGTGGAGACGCAGCCCTTGCACGGGTGGATGTGGCGGCCGTAGTCCGACGTGAGCCGGCTCAGGTCGAGCACGTCGACCTCGATGCCGCCGCCTTCGAGCACCTCACGCGCGCACCGCGTGAGGCGCCAGGTCTTGGAGATTTCGCCGGGGCAGGTGCCGTCGTTGCGCGGCGAGCCGTTGACCAGTAGCACGCGCGAGCGCGTCTCGGGCCGGCCCCAGGCGTCCTGCGCCGCGTCGATGCGCGCGCGGGCGTCGAGCCAGTCGACCGAGAGCTCGTAGTCGGGATCTGCATAGCCGGGCCCGGCGCGGCGCGTGACGGGCGCCTTGCGGCCTTCGTCGTAGGCTTGCCAGGCGATGTCTTCCAGGCGACGCAGCGCCTCGGTCTCGGCCCGGAACGCCGGGTCGTGGAAGCTCTGCATGAAGCGGTCGTGGAACTCGGCGCGCTGCAGCATCGGCGGCGCCTGTCCCTTGCGTATCGTGGGAGGCATGACCGCAATCTAGGCGGCGCAGCGGCCGGCGCGAACCGAACGTTGCGCCGACTTGCGGTAGGCGAGCGACTACAGGCTCAGCCCAGCTTGCCGTTCTGGAAGTCGTGCACCGCCTGCTTGATCTGCTCGGGCGTGTTCATCACGAAGGGCCCGTACTGCGCGATGGGCTCGTTCAGCGGACGGCCCGCGATGAGCAGCGCGCGCGCCGGGCTGTGGTTGCTGGCGCCGGCGCGCAACACCGTGCCGTCGCTGCCGGGGTCGTTCGCCAGGATGGCCATGCGCCGCGTCGGCACCTCGCTGCCCGCGATCCACAGCGATTCGCGGAACACGTAGACCAGCGCGTTGTGGTCGGGCGGCAGCGGCTGCGCGAACTCGGCGCCGGGCGGCAGCGTGATGTCCAGGTACAGCGGTTGGGTGTGCGCGCGCTGCTCCGCGCCCACGACGCCGTGGCTGGTGCCGGCGATCACGCGCACGTGCGCGCCGCTGGCGGTGGTGAACTCGGGAATCTCGCTGCTGCGGATGTCGCGGTACCAGGGCTCGCGCATCTTGTCTTTCGCGGGCAGGTTGAGCCAGAGTTGAAAGCCTTCCATCAGGCCTTCTTCCTGCTCGGGCAGCTCGCTGTGCACGAGGCCGCGGCCGGCCGTCATCCATTGCACGCCGCCGTTCTCGAGCAGGCCTTCGTGGCCCGCGCTGTCGCGGTGGCGCATGCGCCCGGCGATCATGTAGGTGACCGTCTCGAAGCCCCGGTGCGGGTGGTTCGGAAAGCCGCCGATGTAGTCGCCCGGGTTGTCGCTGCCGAAGGCATCGAGCATCAGGTAGGGGTCGAGCCGCTTCTGCAGCGGCTGCTGCAGCACGCGGGTGAGTTTGACGCCGTCGCCGTCACTGGTGGAAACACCGGCCACGATGTGGTCGATGCCGCGCGGGGTGGCGACGGGATCGGTGGGGTGGTGGTGGGCATGGACGTTCGTCATGCCGCCCATGGTGGCACCAAAGGCCCGACCGCGCCACCGGTGGGGGTGCCCGCCGGCCGGAGCCGTTCAGCTCAGCGCGGCCACTGCTGGCGCTGCCAGTAGCAGTACTGCCAGCGCGTCTCGAAGCCCGCGCGGCGGTACAGCGCCAGCGCCGGCTGGTTCTGCGCGTCGACCTGCAGGAACACCCGCTCGACGCCGCGCGCCAGCGCCGCCTGCGCCAAGCCCGCCAGCACGCGCCCGGCCAGGCCGCGCCCGCGCTGCGAGGGGGCGGTGCGCATGCCGTGCACGCTGGCCCAGCCGTGGCCGAAGGCCATGGCGCCGGCCGCCACGGTGGCGCCGTTTTCGCGCACGCTGGCAAAGAGCGAGCCCGTGGCGCGCGACAGCGAACGCACGCGGTGCACGCCGTCGACCGGGTCGAAGCCTTCGCCCAGGAACAGCGCGGCCCAGTCCGGATCGGGCGTCGCGTCGACATCGGCCAGCCGCGCGTCCGCCGCGACGAGGTCGCGCATGCGCCGCGCCGAGCCGGTCTGCACGCAGGTCGGGCTGTCGGCCATGTAGTGCCGGCGCGCGAGTTCGGCGCGCAGCGTGTCGAAGCAGGCGGCGTCGGCCAGCCGCAGCGCGGGCGCGACCTGGCGGCTGTCGCAGCGGTCTTCGATGCGGTCGAGCGTGGCGGCTTCCACCGGGTCGCGGTGCAGCGGCACGGCCGAGCGGGCGCGCTTGACGGTGCCGCGGTCGAAGGGCAGCAGCCAGCCGTCGAGTTCCTCGCAGGCCTCGGGTGCGACCGCCGCGACGGTGGCGCGCTCGATGGCTTCGATGTCGTGAGGGCCAATGCTCATTGCACGGCTTCCGGTGGCGCGTATTTGGCTGCGGCCACGCTCTTGAGCAGCGCCTCGCGCTGGTTGCGGCTGATGCCGCGCACGCTCTCGGCCACCCACTTGGTGCGGTCGGGATCGATCTGGCCGTCGCGCCGCCATTGCTCGAGCACGGCCTGCGGCTTGTGCAGCATGGCCGCGAGCCAGACCGCCTGCGCCGGTTCGAGCGTGCGTGCGCTGCGCTTGAAATAGCGCCGCGCCGCGGCCTCGCCGCCGCAGAGGTTGCCGCCCCACGGGGCGTTGTCGAGGTACAGCTGCAGGATGCGGGCCTTGCCCAGCGTCTGCTCCATCTCGACCGCGTAGAGCAGCTCGCGCAGCTTGCGCTCGGCCGTGCGGTCGCTGCCGGTGACCAGCAGCTTGGCCAGCTGCTGCGTGAGCGTGCTACCGCCGCGCCGGGTCTGGCCGGGCTTCTGGTTGTGGTCGATCGAGGCGAGGATCTCGGTCAGGTCGTAGCCGGCGTGGCTGAAGAAGCGCTGGTCTTCCGCCGCGATGACGGCGCGTGCCAGCCAGCTGTCGTTGGCCAGCTTGGCCGACGGGCCGCAGCTGGTGCGCGCGCCCAGCATGGCCTCGGTGCCCAGCCCTTCGACCGTGAACTGGCCGATGGTCGGCTGCACCGCGAAGGTGGCGTCGGGCAGCAGCAGCTGCGCCTGCACCGCCAGCGTGCCCCCAATGCGGGCGCGCTGCAACTCGGGCAGCGCCGGCACCAGCACGGCGTACCAGCGGGCGATGGGCGCGTCCTGCACGCGGACGTCCAGCTGCAGGTTCTTCGGCGCGAGGCGGCCGGTCCAGGTGCCCTGCAACAGGGCGTTGCTGTCGGCCGCCTGGGGCGTGGCCTCGAAGGTGCCGGCCAGCGTGTTGCCGTCGCGCCGCACGGTGGCCACCAGCCGCTCGACCTTGATGGGCTGCGTGCCGAGCGCAGGCACGTCGGCGCTGCACGGCGCGCAGCGCATCTGCTGCTGGCCGGTTTTCTCGTCCCAAGTGAAATGCACGGTGCCGAAGCGGGTGTCCAGCGCGTGGCCGTTCAGCCGCGGCGCGAACCAGGACGAGGTCGCCAGGCGCACCGCGGTGGGCACGCCGATCTCGAACGAGAGCGGGCCGGCCTTCACCGTGGTGCTCCATTCGCCCGCCGCCGGCGCAAGGGCGATCTTGGCGATCAGGAAGATGGCCACCAGGGCGGTCAGGACGAGGGCCAGCAGCCCGAAAAGCACGAATCGCAGGGTCTTCTTCACAAACACGTTCTCATCACATCGGTCTTGCCACGGTGACAGCTTGCCACGGACCGTGCGACTGGCCGCTGGCCGCCGCCCAGTACCAAGCCGAAGTGTCGGTGAAAGCCGTGCCTTGGGCGTCGACGATGCGCTCGCAGACGCGGAAATTTGCCGTACCGTGCCGTTGCGCCACAAAACAGCGCCACATCCGCGCTTGCGCGTCGCGTTCCAGCCGCGCCTGCTCGATGCGGTAGCCCAGCGCGCGGTAGCAGTCGGCGGCCGGATGCAGCATGCGCGTGGGCCGGTTCACGGCGCGCATCACCAGCGTCTGCTGGCCGTCGGTCATGCGGCCGATGGCGCCCGGGAAGCGATCGGCAAAGCGCTGCTCGACCTCGCTCAGCGCCAGCGGGCGCAGCGGCACGCCGTCCCACTGGCTGGGCCATTCGTGGGAGCCCACGGCGTCGGCTTCTTCGGCCGGCGCGCGCAGCGCCGCCGCGGCCGACCAGAGCACGCACAGCAGCATCGCCAGCGCGAAGGCGCTCTTGTGGCCCACGCGGTTGATGAAATAGTTGGCGAACCAGCGCTCAACGAACGGTATCGACACGGCGGCCTCCTTCGGCAGTGATCAGGCCCGGCAGCGGGCGGTCGAGTTCGATGCGCGGTGCGGCGCGCGCCGGCACCATCAGGCGCGCGATGGCGCCGCACACCACGGCCAGCAGCACCAGCCCCAGCGCGTTGTGCGCCCACGGCGCGAGCGCGTGGCCGGCGCCTTCGAAGGCGATCAGCACGCTGTTGCGCACGATGTTGCCGGCCAGCACCAGCAGGCCGACCGCCGGCAGGCGGCGCAGGAAGGCGCGGTCGCCGCGCCGTGCCCACAGCGCGACCGCGCAGGCCGTGAAGTAGCCCAGCCACACCATCTGCACGCCCGAGCAGGGCGCGTCGACGATCACCAGGCGGCCGTCGACCATCAGCGTCGCGCCTTCGCGCGCCACCTCGAAGCCCGGCGCGAGCAGCCAGCGGCTGGCCTCGGCCGTCACCACGCGCAGCGGGTAGCCGGCGTAGAACTGCAGCGACGACAGCAGCGGCAGCGCCAGCACCGACAGCCCGGCCACCGGTAGCGCCGCCACGCTGCGCGGCAAAAAGGCCAGCAGCCCGGCCGCGAGCGAGAGCACCGCCACCAGCCCCGAGGCCAGCGGCGGCAGCGCGGGCAGGCCGCCCCCGCCCGTGCGCAGCAGCGTGGCGAGCACGGTGCCCAGGCCGGCCAGCGCCAGCCACCCCAGGCGCGGCGAGGCGCGCAGCTCGCGCCGGCACTGCCAGGCGAGCGCGGCCAAGGCGACCAGCGCCACGAGCCCCAGCGGATCGTCGGAACCGTCCTGCAGGCGGCGCGCCATCCAGGCCCAGGTGGGCGCGAGCGCGGCGCACTGCAGCGCGAGCCAGCCGAAGGCCGGCGTGCGGTCGATGCGGATGGCCCAGTCCACGACGCGCGGATGGTGGTGGGCCAGGGTTGCCAGAGACATGGTCGTGCGTCCCGTGTTCAAGCAGTAAAGCGGCGCGGGTCGTTGCGGCGCGCGCGGCGGCGCAGCATGGCCAGCATCGACAGCACGATGGCGATCGCGCCCAGCGTTTCCGGCTCCGGCGTGCTCGGCACCTCGGCGCCCAGCGCCAGGTCGCTCACGCCCTGCGGCATCGGCAGCGGCTGGTTCACGTCCACGCTGTTCTGCGGCGCGACGTTGCGCACCACCTTGTCCACCGCGATGAAGCTGGTGTACTGCGTGAGCAGGCTGTACTTCAGGCCCAGCTCGGTGATGCGGTCCTTGAAGGCGGCGCTGCCTTCGAGCGCTTCCTGGTCGCTCAGGCTCTGGATGCGGTGGCGCGCCCACAGCGTGCGCAGCGCGGCGGTGTCCTGGCGCGTCTGCGGCGTGATGCGCACTTCCTCGCGGTACGGACCGGTGGCGGCCTGGCCTTCGATGATCACGCGGCCCTTGGCCTCGCCGCGCCACTTGCCGAACACGATCACGGGGCGCTCGCCCAGCACGTCGGGCAGCGCCTGCGGCTCCACGTCGTACACGTCCAGGCCGCCGAAGGTGGCCTTCACGTTCGTCAGCACGGGCGACTCCACCATGCGGCGAAAACGCGCGGCCTGCTCGGGTGCCTGCACCGGGTCGGTGATGATGAAGGGCTCGCCCATGCCGGCGCGTGCGATGCCTTCCATGAGGCTGCGGTTCACCGACGAGCCGATGCCGAAGGCGAACACGTTGGCC
Organism: Variovorax sp. V118; assembly: GCF_041154445.1. GTDB lineage: Bacteria > Pseudomonadota > Gammaproteobacteria > Burkholderiales > Burkholderiaceae_C > Variovorax > Variovorax boronicumulans. The sequence continues at coordinate 21,021 of NZ_AP028663.1, forward strand.
TTCGACAGGTTGTTGCGCACCAGCTCGAAGGCTTCGCGCTCGACCGTCACGTAGCCGTCGGTCACCACCACCACGGTGCGCGACACGTTCGCGGCCTTGGGCTCGGCGTACACGCGCTTGAGCGCCGGGATCAGCTCGGTGCTGCCGCTGCCGCTGTAGTTCTTGATGGTGGCGAGCGCCTGCTCGATGTTGGCGCGCGTGGCCGGCACCGACTGCGGCGACAGCATCTTGTTGCTGCCCGAGAACAGCAGCACGTTGAAGGTGTCGCTGGGGCGCAGGCCGCCGATCAGACGTTCGAGCACGGTCTTGGCCGTGTCCAGCGGAAAGCCGTGCATCGAGCCCGAGATGTCGACCACGAAGATGTAGTCGCGCGGCGAGATGGCGCTGGCGGTCACGGCCTTGGGCGGCTCGACCATGGCGAGGAAGAAGTTCTCGGCGTTCTCTCCCTGGCCCTTGTAGAGCATGAGGCCCGATTCGATCTTTTCACCCGCCAGGCGGTAGTCGAGCACGAAGTCGCGGTTGTCGGCGGGGCGGCCGTCGGCGCTCAGCGTGATGTCGGCGTGCTGGTCTTCGTCGCGCTTCTTCACGTCGATGGTGTGCGTGGCGGAGCGGATTTCCTTCAGGCCCATCGGCGTGTCGATGCTCGCGGTGAGCTTGAAGCTGGTGCTGGGTGCCACGCCGGCGCGCAGCGTGGGCTGCGCCGGCCATGCGGCCTTGGCGTTCTCAGACTGCGGCGAGTTGTAGCGCGGCCCGACCACGGTCGGGAACACGAACTGGTAGTTGCCCGACTGCGGCACCAGCAGCTCGGTGTAGCGCAGCTCGACCTTCACGTCGTCGCCGGGCAGGATGTTGGCGACGTTCATCTGGAACACGTTGGGCAGGTGCTGCTCGAGCAGCGCGGCGGTCTTGCCTTCCTTCTTGGCGGTGTCGTATTCGATCCTGGCCTGCTGCTTCTCGCGGATCTGCGCTGTGATGAGCCGGTCGGCCAGGCGCACGTTGAGGCCGCTCACGGCCGCCTTGGTGGAACCGGGGAACACGTACTTCGCCTCGATGGCGCGCTGGCCTTCGTTGCGGTAGGTCTGCGTGACCGTGACATCGGCGATCACGCCCGAAATCTTGACCGAGACCTCGGTGCCCTTCAGCGGCAGGCGGTCGACCGAGGGGTCATCGCTCTTGACGAAGAAATACGGGCTCTCGGTCTTCAGGCGCGGACCGGCGGGCGCTTCCTGCGCGTGGACCGGGCGGGCGCCCATGGCGATGAAACCCACGGTCGCCAGGCTCACGGTGGCGAGCCAGAGCCAACGGCCGGGGCGTGGGGTGGTGGGGGTGTCCATGGCGGGTGTCCTTCTGCGTGCGAACTTGCACAGCCCTCACTGTCGTGAGCGTGCGAGAAGGCAGTTGGAAGGCGCGTTGAAGTCGCAACCCCCGCAGGCACCGCTGTGTGAAGTCTGTGTGAAGTGCGCCGCGCAGCGGCTTCATACGGCCTTCGGATCGGCCGGAGAGCATCGGCGCCTCATCACGAAAAAACCCGGAAAAGAGGGGAGAAACCCATGCTTCAACTGTTGAAGGCCCTGCAGGCTTCGGTGCTGGTCAAGGTGGCCGGCCTGTTCTTCCTGCTGCTGGTGCTGTGCATTCCGCTGGCGCGCATCGACGACCTGAACCGCGCCCGCGGCGACAACCAGCAGGAGGCCGCGCGCGAGCTCGCCGAGTCTTATGCCGGGCCGCAGGCCATGGTCGGCCCACTGCTGCTGGTGCCGTACGTGGAGCGCTGGATGGAGCCGCTGCGCGACGCGCAGGGCAAGGTGATCGGCCAGGCCCCGCAGAGCAAGGAGATGGTGCACGCCGTGTTCCCCGACAAGCTGCACATCGAGGGCGACATGGCGCCGCAGGAGCGCTACCGCGGCATCTTCCGCATTCCGTTCTACACGCTCACGGCCGCGCTCGGCGGCGGCTTCGCGGGCTTCGACCCGCAGACCGTGCCGCACAGCGAAAACGGCTCGTCGATCGAGTTCCGCCCGCCGTTCGTCGCCTTCCACGTGAGCGACCTGCGCGGCCTCGACGGCTCGCCCGCGCTCACCGTCAACGGCGAGGCGCTGCGCTTTCGCCAGCGCGTGCCCGGCCTGCCCGACAACGCGACGTACGCCGACGGCATCCACGCGCCGCTCACGGGCGCCGCGCTCGCCGCCTGGCAGACGGGCAAGCCGCTGGCCTTCGACATGAAGCTCTCGCTGGTGGGCCAGGACACGCTCTCGATGGTGCCGATCGCCGAGGAAACCACCGCGCACCTGCGTTCGCCGTGGGCGCACCCCAGCTTCGGCGGGCGCTTCCTGGCCACGCAGCGCGAGGTGACGCCGCAGGGCTTCGACGCGCACTGGCGCGTGTCCTCGCTCGTGACCACGGCGCGCGAACAGGTGCGCGCCGGCCTGTGGGCCGGTGAAGGCGATGCCGCGCAGAACGCCGCGGCGGCCGTCGTGCGGACGGCGCCCTCGGCGTCCATGTCGCGCCATGCCTCGGGCCCGCTGCAGACCTTCGACGTGTCGCTCGCACAGCCCGTCAACGTGTATTCGATGAGCACGCGGGCCGGCAAGTACGGCGCGCTCTTCATCGGCCTGGTGCTGATGGCGGCCTTCATGTTCGAACTGTTCCGCAAGCTGCGCCTGCACCCGGTGCAGTACGGGCTGGTGGGCCTGTCGATCGCGCTGTTCTTTTTGCTGCTGCTCGCGCTGTCGGAGAAGTTCGCCTTCTGGATGGCCTACGCGGGCGCGGCCGGTGCCAGCGTGGCGCTGCTGGCCGTGTACTTCAGCGCGGTGCTCGAAGGCTGGCGCCGCGGCCTGTCGTTCGCTGCTTTCGTGGCGCTGCTGTACGGCGCGCTCTACGGCCTGCTGGCCTCGGAAAGCAATGCGCTGCTGCTGGGCGCGCTGCTGATCTTCGGCATGCTGGCCACGCTGATGCTCGTGACGCGCAAGGTCGACTGGTATGCGCTGTCGCGCCGCAGCGAACCCGCCCCGGCCACGCCGGCGGCCACGGTGGACGCATGAGGCTGCTGCGCGCCATCCCCGGCGTGCTCGGCTGGCTGCTGCTGGCCGTGCTGTGCGCCTGGGCCTGGCACCTGAAGGACCCGCACCTGCGCTTCCTGCGCGAGGAGGAGCTGCCGCTGCTGCTCGCCGCGCTGTGCGCCGCCGCCGCGATCGCCTGGCGCAGCGCGCGCGGTGCGCGCCGTGTGGTGGCACTGGCCCTGACGGTGGGCGCGATGCTGACGGCGCTGGGCCACGAACTGGCCTCGCGCCAGCACCGGCTGGAAGTGAATGCGGCCTCGGGCCCGGTGGCGCAGGCACTGGGCGCGCGCTTCATCGTCGGTTACGACGATGCGAACGACCTGCGCGAGCTGGCCCGCCGGGGCCTGATCGGCGGCATCTTCGTCACCGGCCGCAACGTGAAGGGCCGCAGCGCCGACACCTTGCGCGCGGAAATCGCCAGCCTGCAGGCGCTGCGGTTGGCGGCCGGCCTGCCGCAGCTGGTGGTGGCGACCGACCAGGAGGGCGGCGGCGTCTCGCGCCTGTCGCCGATGGTGCCCCGCCAGCCGGCACTCGCCAGCCTGCTCGAGGCCGACGTGCCCGCACACGAACTGTTGCAACGTGCCCGCGCCTACGGCGCGCAGCAGGGCGGGGCGCTCGCCGCGCTGGGCATCACGCTGAACTTCAGCCCGGTGGTCGACCTGCGTCCCGGCCGCGCCCCGGGCCGCTGGGACCTGCACACCCGCATCGAGGAACGCGCCATTTCGAGCGACCCCGACGTCACCGCGCAGGTGGCGCTCGCTTACGAGCAAGGCCTTGAATCGGCTGGCGTGCGCGGCACGCTCAAGCACTTTCCCGGCCTGGCCGGCGTGACCGAGGACACGCACCACATGGGTGCCGAACTGCGCACGCCCGTGGCCCGGCTGGCCGCGCACGACTGGAAGCCGTTTCAAGACGTGTCGAAACATTCGGATGCCGCGATCATGCTCGGCCATGTCATCCTCGGGGAACTCGACGCGGACGCGCCGGTCTCTTTCTCACGCAAAATCGTGCGGCAGGTGATTCGAGGCGAATGGGGCTTTCAGGGCCTGCTCGTCACCGACGACCTCACGATGGGCGGGGCCTACAACCGAGGTCTTTGCAACGCCACGCTGGGCGCACTCGACGCCGGGGTGGACCTGCTGCTCATCGCCTACGACCACGACAAGTATTTCGATGCCATGCACTGCGCGCTGGAAGGCGTGCGGCGCGGCGCGCTCGATCCCCGGGTGACGGAACGCCCGCGCGCGCCACGGCTCCAACCTCTTCGCTAGCCCCCATCCCATGTCCCAAGAACCTCGCCCTTCCCAACCCGCCGGTGCGCTGCGCCAGCTCCCGTGGAAACGCATCGCCGGCTGGAGCGCCATCGCGGCCGGTGCCGGCGCCGTCGCGCTGCTGGGCGCCGCCATCGTGGGGGTGGTCGCCATCTACCCGAAGCTGCCCGACATTTCCGAGCTGGCCGACTACCGGCCCAAGCTGCCGCTGCGCGTGTACACGGCCGAGGGTTCGCTGATCGGCGAGTTCGGCGAGGAGCGCCGCAACCTCACGCCCTTCGCCAACATTCCGAAGGTCATGAAAGATGCCGTGCTGGCCGTGGAAGACGCGCGCTTCTACGACCATGGCGGCGTGGACTACAAGGGCTTCGCGCGCGCGGCCGTGGCCAGCTTCAAGGGCGGGCGCAAGCAGGGCGCCTCGACCATCACGATGCAGGTGGCGCGCAACGTCTACCTGAGCTCGGAGCGCACGCTCAGCCGCAAGGCCTCGGAGATCGTGCTGGCCTTCCGGCTCGAGCAGCAGCTGAGCAAGGACCAGATCCTGGAGATCTACCTGAACCAGATCTACCTGGGCAACCGCGCCTACGGTTTCGCCGCCGCCTCCGAGGCCTACTTCGGCAAGCCGCTGCAGCAAGTGACCATCGCCGAGGCCGCCATGCTCGCCGGCCTGCCGAAGGCGCCCGGCGCCAACAACCCGGTGGCCAACCCGCGCCGCGCGCGGGCGCGCCAGCTCTACGTGATCGACCGCATGCACGAAACCGGCTTCATCACCGCCGAACAGGCGGCCGAGGCCAAGAAGGAAGAGCTGCACCTGCGCGACGCCGCCGACCCGAACCGGCTGCACGCCGAGTACGTGGCCGAGACCGTGCGCCAGATGATGTACGCGCAGTACGGCGACAGCATCTACACCAGCGGCATGAAGGTCTACACCTCGCTGGTGGCGGCCGACCAGGCGGCGGCGTACAAGTCGCTGCGCAAGGGCATCATGGATTACGAGCGCCGTCAGGTGTACCGCGGCCCCGAGAAGTTCGTCGACCTGCCGGCCAGTGGCCAGAAGGAAATCGACGAGGCCGTCGACGAAGCCCTGGCCGAGCACCCCGACAACGGCGACGTGATCTCGGCCGTGGTGCTGGAAGCCAGCGCCAAGGAAGTGACCGCGGTGCGCGCCAACGGCGAAGCCTTCGAGATCTCCGGCGAGGGCCTCAAGCCCGCGCAGTCCGGTCTGGCCGCGAAGGCGCCGCCGAACATCAAGATCCGCCGCGGCGCCGTGATCCGCGTCGCGAAGACGCCCAAGAACACCTGGGAGATCACGCAGCTGCCCGAAGTGGAGGGCGCCTTCATCGGCATGGACCCGCGCACGGGCGCCATCACGGCGCTGGTCGGCGGTTTCGACTTCGGCAAGAACAAGTTCAACCACGTGTCGCAAGCCTGGCGCCAGCCGGGTTCGAGCTTCAAGCCCTTCATCTACTCGGCCGCGCTCGAAAAGGGCTTCACGCCCGCCACCGTGGTGAACGACGCGCCGCTGGTGTTCGATGCCGCCGCCAACGGCGGCCAGCCCTGGGACCCGAAGAACTTCGACGGCGGCTTCGAAGGCCCGATGCCGCTGCGCAACGCGCTCATGAAGTCGAAGAACCTGGTCACGCTGCGCGTGCTGCAGTCGATCGGCGCGCCCTACGCGCAAGACTGGGTCACCAGGTTCGGCTTCGACAAGGACAAGCACCCGGCCAACCTGCCGATGGGCCTGGGCGCCGGCTCGGTCACGCCGATGCAGATGGCGGTGGGTTACTCGGTGTTCGCCAACGGCGGCTACCGCGTGAACCCGTACCTCGTGACCCGCGTCACCGACCTCAAGGACAAAGTGCTGATGGAAACCGAGCCCCCGGTGCTCGACGAAAGCCGCCGCGCCATTCCCGCGCGCAACGCCTTCATCATGGAATCGCTGCTGCAGAGCGTGGTCAAGGGCGGCTCCGGCTTCAAGGCCTACCAGGCGCTCAAGCGCGACGACCTGTACGGCAAGACCGGCACCACCAACGACTCCTTCGACACCTGGTTCGCGGGCTTCCAGCCCACGCGCGTGGGCATCGCCTGGGTCGGCTACGACACGCCGCGCCAGCTCGGCGTGCGCGGCGAGACCGGCGGCAGCCTGAGCCTGCCGATCTGGATCGGCTACATGCAGTCGGCGCTGCGCGGCGTGCCCGTGACCCTGCCGGCCGAACCGCCCGGCGTGGTGAGCATCGACGGCGAGTGGTACTTCGACGACTTCACGCCGGGCCACAACGTGGCGAGCCTGGGCCTGGAAAGCGCCGAGCAGCCGATCCAGCCGGTGGAAGTGCTGACGGGCGCGCCGGTCGGCGCGCCGCCGCCGCCTGAAGAGCGCAACCGCATCCTCGATTTCTTCAGGTAACGGCACTCCCCCAGGCTACGCGCACTTCGTGTCGCTACGCCAACCCCCTCGCCGGGGGCAACACCAGCGGCCCGGCAAAGCCGGTTCCGCGGTGTTTCACGAAAAGACGATCCAGCAGAAGGAAAACGCGGGCGGTCTGCGGTGCCTACACTCGGTGCCGCGGCCCCCGCGTTTTTTTTCGTCTCTTCTCTTTTCTCCCCTTTTCTCGCATCCATGGAAATCCTCACCCTGGTGGCCCTGATCGCCGCCGGCTTCTACATCCTCAAGTCCAAGGAACAGCGCCAGCGCATCGCGCTGCTCGGTCGCCATCTGGGCCGCTACCAGATCGAGAAGCTGATGGAGAGCCTGACCCAGGGCTACCTGCGCTGCCTCGGCGAAGACGACGCCGAGCGCCGCCAGCAGATCTGGCACCTGCTCGACACCACCGAGGAAAAACTCGCCGGCCAGTTCGAGACCTTCGCCGCCGAGCTGGCGCGCGAACCCGAAGCCAACACGCGCGTGAGCCGCCTGCCGGTGGCCTTGCCGTTCGCCACCACGCTGTTCCCCTCTGCCAGTTTCGATCTGCGCGAAGCACTGCGTATTCATGCGCGCGGCATCGCGGGCGTGGCGAAAAATGCGGCGGGCCGCTCACCGAAATCGAAAGCCTTCACGATGTCGGCCGAGCTGTTCCTGATGCAGCACACCTGCCACTGGTTCTGCAAATCGAAGGCCGTGGCCTCAGCGCGCATGCTGGCGCGGCACCAGACGTCGTACGAGCAGCTGCTCGACGCCGTGAGCCCCGAGACGCGCGAGGCGTATCGCGCCCTGGTCGGACAGTGATTCGCTCAGTGGTGCGTTGACAGCAGCGGCAGCGTGAGCGTCGCCACGGCGCCGCCGCGCGTCGCATTGCCCAGGTCGATGCGGCCCCGGTGCAGCGTCGCGATTTCCTTCACGAACGCCAGGCCGAGCCCCGTGCTCTTCTTCTGGCTGTGCGGCCGGGCGAGCGAATAGAACTTCTCGAAGACTTTTTCCTGCGCGTAGTCCGGAATGCCCGGGCCGTGGTCGCGCACGTTGATGCGCGCCAGCCGCGAGGTGGTTTCCAGCGTCAGCAGCACCTCGCTGTCGGGCGGTGAAAAGTCGAGTGCGTTGTCGAGAAGATTGCTGATCGCGCGGCGCAGCAAAAACGGATCGCCCTCGACGCGCGCAGGCTCTCGAATATTCACGATCAACCGGATGTTGCGCCGCGACGCAGCGGGTTGCGCGCTGGCGGCAATGTCCTCGATGAGCGGGCCCAGCGCCACCGGTTCGGTGCGGTCGAGCGTGCGCCGCGTCTCGAGCGCGGTGAGCTCCATCATGCGGTCGACGATTTCCTGGATGCGCTGGGTTTCGCGTTCGATGTTCTTCAGGAACCGTTCGCGCTGGTCGTGCGGCATCTGCGGTTCCTGCAGCAGCTCGGCCGCGCCGCGGATGGCAGAAAGCGGGCTCTTCACTTCGTGCGTGAAGGTCTGCACGTAGTCGGCCACGTAGTTGCGCCCGGTGAGCGCATCGCGCATTTCGCCGAAGCCGGTGCGCACCGCATCGACCGCGCGCCGCGCCATGCGCGAGAGGCTCAGGCTGCGCTGCGCGCGCACCCAGGTCCAGTAGTCGCGGATCAGGCCGAAGGGCCGCACCAGCCAGACCGAGACGATCACGGTGAGCAGCAGCAGCGCCAGCGCCGACCCCACGCCGACCCAGATGGTGCGCACGCGCGCGTCCTCGACGAACTGGCCGAAGCTCTGCACCGGCTTGCCGACGCTGACGACGCCGACGATCTCGTCGTTCCAGCGGATCGGTGCGCCGACGTACATCACGGAAGTGCGCGGGTCGCCGTCGACGTCGCGCGAAGTGCGCGCGCCGTACAGGCCGCCGAGCGTGCGCTTCACGTCGCTCCACTGCGAGTAGTCGTTGCCCAGGTGGCGGCCGAGCGAATCGAACATCACGCGGCCGGTGCGGTCGGTGACGTACACGCGCAGCTCGACCCGGCTCTTGTGCAGGTTGTAGATCTGGGCCGAAAACTCGCGCGTGTAGACGCTGCGAAAAAGCGGCTCCAGCCGCGCCGTGTTGATGGCGCCGGCGATCACGTCCTGCTCGACCAGGCTGGCCATGAGCTGCGAGGTTTCGACCAGCGATTCCTCGGCCGACTCGCGGTAGCGCGGGTCGATGTCGGAAACGACGCGGTACAGCAGGAAGGCGATGCCCGCCGTGTAGATCAGCAGGATGCCGATGAAGATTCGCGTGCGCCGCGTCATTCCCTGCTGGCAGGCAGATCTTCGTGCAGCGCGTAGCCGGTGCCGCGCAGCGTGCGGATCGGCTCCACCTCCGGCGCGATGGTCTTGAGCTTGGCGCGCAGCGTCTTGATGTGCGCGTCGACCGTGCGATCGAAGCTGTCGCTGGCGTCGTCCCAGACGAGTTGCAGCAGTTCGTCGCGCGTGAACACGCGCCCCGGGCGCTGGACCATGAGTTTCAGCAGGCCGTATTCGTAGCGCGAGAGTTCGAGCAGCCGTCCGTAGTAACGGATTTGCATGCGCTCACTGTCGAGTGAAAAGGGCGTTGCAGGGGTCTGTGGCGCCGCTGGAGGCGGCGCCGGCGCGTTTTGATGGGGTACCCCATGAATCGGCGCTGCGGCGGCTGGGGGGCTTCCTGAGCCGTTTCTGGCACTGCGCCGCAGGATGGTTCGCACCCGGGCGACCAGTTCCCGGGGGGAAAACGGCTTGGCAATGTAGTCGTCCGCACCCAGTTCGAGGCCCACCACGCGGTCTATTTCGTCGCTGCGGGCCGTCAAAAACACCATCGGTACCTCCGGGCCGCCCATCGACTGATTCAGCGCCTGGAGGCGTTTGAAGAGCTCGAAGCCGTTCAGGTCGGGCAATCCGATGTCGAGGATGGCCAGCGCGGGGCGTTCCTGCGCGAACTGCGCGATGGCTTCTTCGGCCGTGGCGCACCAGACCGGCTGGAAACCGTCGCTGCTCAAAACGTACTGGAGCGTGTCGGCGATGCCCGATTCGTCTTCGGCAATCAGGATCCGGGGTTTGAAGCTCATCCGGCGATGTTAGCGAGAGCCACGGACGACCCGTGCCCGGTTTTTCGCCCGAGGCGCCGGCGACCGGCGCGGCCTTTCGCGGCTTTTTTTTCGGGCGCGGCTTTTCCTCTTCCTGTCTTCTTATTCTTCTTATTCAAATTAGTAGTAGTAGATAAGGGTCGCACCCGTCTGTGGAAAGGTCACTTTTTCCTTGACGTGACAACGACTTGTCATGCCCGCGTCACTGTGTGCACCCGCGCTTCCGTGGTGTACCCGCAACTTGGACAACATGGGGTAACCCGCCGGCCCTGTGGATAACCGATGGCTTGTGCAAAAACTCTCCCCAGAGTTGTCCTTTGACAGCCTTCGCCAATTCTGCGAAAGGCGGTTTTCGGGTCGAGAAATTCATTGCCTGTTAATTGAGCAGGTTGTAGATTTCCCTTGTAAATCAATAACTTGCAACGCCCCTACAGAGCAGTGCCGGGGTTATCCACAGAGTTGCCCCAGTTTTGTGGGGAGAACGCGTGGAGGAACCTTCGGGCGCTGCGCGGACCCAATCGGCTCCTTCACATGACGAAAAAACTCGAACATGACACCTTCTGAAACAAAAGCGATCGTCACCTTGAGCCTGCTGGCGGCCTTCGTCGACGGCGAAAAGCACGAGCGCGAGCGTGCCGAGATCAAGCGCATCGCCGAGGGCCTGTCGCAGGCCGACGGCGTGAACCTGCCGACGATCTACCAGGACGTGCTGATGAAGCGGGTGTCGCTGGCCTCGGTGGCCGGCGAGCTGAAAAGCGCCGAGTCGCGCCAGCTGGCGTACGAGATGGCGGTGTGCATGTGCGACGCCGACGGCGTGCAGTCGGAGCCGGAGCGGCTCTTTTTGATGGACGTGCGCAGCTCGCTGGGCCTGGACGCCTCGGCGGCGCAGTTCTCGCAGCGGGCGGAAGACATCGCCGCCGCGGTGCCGGCGGCGGTGGCGACGAGCGCGACCGCGGCAACCCCTGCGGCGCCGCAGGCGCCCGACAGCACCGAGCTCGACCGCGCGATCCTCAACGCCGCCATCCTCAACGGCGCGCTCGAGCTGCTGCCCGAGACGCTGTCGACCATGGCGATCATTCCGCTGCAGATGAAGCTGGTCTACCGCATCGGACAGGCGCACGGCTACCAGCTGGACACCGGCCACATCAAGGATTTCCTGGCCACCGTGGGCGTGGGCCTGACCTCGCAGTACCTGGAGCAGGCGGGGCGCAAGCTGCTCGGCGGCCTGTTGGGCAAGGTCGGCGGCGGCCTCCTGGGCGGTCTCGGCAAGCAGGCCGTGAGCTCGGGCATGAGCTTCGCGTCGACCTACGCGCTGGGCCACGTGGCCAAGCGCTACTACGCGGGCGGCCGGACGCTCTCCACGCAGATGCTGAAGGACGCGTTCTCCAGCGTGGTGAAGGAAGGGCAGGGCCTGCAGACGCAGTACCTGCCGGCGATCCAGGAACGGGCGCGCACGCTGGACACGAGCCAGGTCCTCTCGCTGGTTAAAAACGCCTGATCACAGGCTCGCCCCCAGGATTCGCGCACTTCGTGTCGCTTCTCCAACCCCCTACCGGGGGCAACACCTGAGGCCCGGCAAAGCCGGTTCCTCGGTGTTCCACGAAGGGACCGCCGGCTAGACCTGGCTGAGGTCGTCGAGGATGGGGCAGTCGGGCCGCGCATCGCCGTGGCAACAATGCACGAGGTGCGCCAGCGTGCTGCGCATCGACTGCATGTCGGCGATGCGCTGCTCCAGTTCACCCAGGTGCTTTTGCGCGATGCGCTTGACGCTCGAGCTGGCGCGGCGGCGGTTGTGCCACAGGCCGACCAGTTCGGCGATTTCTTCCATCGAGAACCCCAGGTCGCGCGAGCGCTTGATGAAGCGCAGCGTGTGGATGTCGGCGTCGTTGTACTGGCGGTAGCCGCTCTCGGTGCGCGCCACCGCGGGCAGCAGGCCCAGGCCTTCGTAATGGCGCACCATGCGCGCCGACACGCCCGACAGCCGCGCGGCCTCGCCGATGGCGACCTGGCGGCCGTGGGCGGAGGTCGCCGTCATCATTGAACGGTGTAGCCGGCGTTCTCGATCGCGACCACGATGTCCTGGCGCGGCTGCTGGCTCAACACGTCCACATGACCGGTTTCGAGATCGACCGTGACCTGCGCGTGCGGGTCGACCGTCTGCACCGCGTCCTGCACCGCCTCCACGCAGTGGTTGCAGCTCATGCCGGAGACCTGGAATTTCTGGCTCATCGTCGTTGCTCCTTGTCGGAATGAATGAAGGGTGGAAGGATTGAACACCCGAATTGGGGACAACGCCAGTTTCAACCCTCTCACGATGTCAACGTCCAGCCAAGGGCTTTGAAGCCACCGCGCTTGACCTTGCCATGGTGTCAGGCTTTAGCCTCGGGACCATGGAACACATTCAGCCTCAACCTTCCGCGGCCGCCGCCACGCTGGACCTCTCGGTCGGCGGCATGACCTGCGCCTCGTGCGTGATGCGCGTGGAGCGCGCGCTCAAGAACGTGCCTGGCGTGCAGAACGTGAGCGTCAACCTCGCGACCGAGTCGGCCCGCATCGTGGCCACCGGCGGCGAGGACATGGCCCTGCTGCTGCGCCGCGCCGTGCGCGCCGCCGGCTACGAGCCGCGCGCCGAAAGCACCGCGCAGGACGAGGCTGCCGCGCTGTCGCCCTGGCACGGCTTCATGCCCGTGGCCATCGGCCTGGCGCTGTCGATCCCGCTGATGGCGCCGATGCTCGGCGACCTGGTCGGCCAGAGCTGGATGCTGCCGCCCTGGGTGCAGCTGCTGCTCGCGACGCCGGTGCAGTTCTGGCTCGGCGCGCGCTTCTACCGCGCGGGCTGGCACGCGGCCAAGGCCCGCACCGGCAACATGGACCTGCTGGTGGCGCTGGGCACCAGCGCGGCCTTCGGCCTGTCGCTGTGGCTGTGGTGGCGTGCCGCCACCGGCGAGCATGCCGGGCATGGCATGGTGCCGCACCTGTATTTCGAAGCCTCGGCGGTGGTGATCACGCTGGTGCTGCTGGGCAAGTGGCTCGAGGCACGCGCCAAGCGCCAGGCCACCTCCGCGATCCGCGCGCTGCAGCAGCTGCGGCCCGAAGTGGCGCACCTGATCAATGCACGCGGCAAGGAAAGCGACGTGCCGCTGGCCGACGTGATGGTCGGCGACCGGCTTGCCGTGCGTCCCGGCGAACGCGTGCCGGCCGATGCGCGCGTGCTCGAAGGGCAGTCCGAAGTCGACGAATCGATGCTCACGGGCGAACCGCTGCCGGTGGCCAAGAACCCCGGCGACGCGCTGACCGGCGGCGCCGTGAACGGCGACGGCCGCATGGTGATCGAGGTGCGCGCGGTCGGCGCCGAGAGCGTGCTGGCACGCATCATCCGGCTGGTCGAGGACGCGCAGGCCGCCAAGGCGCCGATCCAGCGCATGGTCGACCAGGTGGCGGCCGTGTTCGTGCCGGTGGTGCTGGTGATCGCGCTGGTCACCTTCGCGGGCTGGATGGTCGCGGGTGCCGGCGTCGAGACCGCGCTGATCCATGCGGTGGCGGTGCTGGTCATCGCCTGTCCCTGTGCGCTGGGCCTGGCGACGCCGGTGGCGGTGATGGCGGGCACCGGTGTGGCCGCGAAGCACGGCATCCTCATCAAGGACGCGCGGGCTTTGGAAATTGCACACCGCGTCGACACCGTGGCTTTCGACAAGACCGGCACGCTGACGGTGGGCCGGCCGGTGCTCACGGCGCTGCTGCCCGCGGCCGGTGCGCTGGCGAAGGAGAACGACCTGCTCGCCACGGCCGCCAGCCTGCAAGGCGGCAGCGAGCATCCGCTCGCACGCGCCGTGTTGTCTGCCGCTGCCGAACGCGGCGTGCAGGCGCCGCCGCTCGGTGCGATGCAGGCGATGCCGGGTCGCGGCGTGCGCGGCGAAGTGAACGGCGCGACCTGGGCCATCGCCAGCCTGCGCTGGTGCCGCGAACTCGACGCGATGCCGGCCGAGGCCGACATCGAACGCCTGCAGTCGCAAGGCGCGACAGTCTCCGCACTGCTGCGCTTCGACGACGCCGGCTCCGCGCATGTGCAGGCACTGTTGGCCTTCGCCGACGAGCCGAAGCCGCAAGCTGCCGAAGCGATCCGCACCTTGCGTGCGCGCGGCCTGCGCGTGGTGATGATCTCGGGCGACAACCTGCGCGCGGCGCAGGCGATGGCCGCGCGCCTGGGCATTCCGGCCGAAGACGTGCGCGCCGACGTGCTGCCGGCCGACAAGGCCGAGCAGGTGAGCGCGCTGCGCAAGAACGGCCATGTGGTCGCGATGGTCGGCGACGGTGCGAACGACGCGCCCGCGCTCGCCGCGGCCGACGTGGGCATCGCGATGGCGCCATCGGGCGGCGGCACCGACGTGGCGATGGAAGCGGCCGGCATCACGCTGATGCGCGGCGACCTCGCGCTCGTGGCCGAAGCGCTCGAGCTCTCGGGCCGCACGGTGGCGAAGATCCGGCAGAACCTGTTCTGGGCCTTTGCCTACAACGTGGCCGGCATCCCGCTCGCGGCTTTCGGTTTGCTGAGCCCGGTGGTGGCCGGCGCGGCGATGGCGTTGTCGAGCGTGAGCGTGATGGCCAATGCGCTGTTGCTGCGGCGCTGGAAGCCCAAGCACCAACAACACCACTGACCGAACCGCGGATCAGTCGAACAGCAGCGCCATCAGGTGCTCGTCGATGAAGTCCGCCTCACCGGCCCGGCGGTAGAACTGGCGCAGCGTGCCTTCCTGCACGAAGCCCAGCCGGGCATAGAAACGCAGGGCCGTGGCGTTGTCGCTCTCGGCCATCAGCTCGACGCGGCGAACGCCTTCGGCCTTCAGCCGCGCGAGCACGTCGGTCACCATGGTCTGTGCGACGCCGCGGCCATGCAGATTCGGATCGACCGCGAGCGTGCCCAGGCTCGCCACATGCTGCGCGCGGCCCGGGTAGCGCGTGACGCGGTAGAAGCCGGCGAGCTGACCATCGACTTCGAAGATGAAGAAGCCATCGCTGTCGAGCAAACCCTGGAAGACCGCGCGAAAGTCGTCGCGCGGCATCGGGTCGTAGCCCAGGTAGGGCACGACCCGCTCGTGCATGTAGAGATCGAAGACGGCGTCGAAGTCCGAGGGGGCGGCAGGGCGGTGCAGGGGCATGTCGCGCTTCTTCCGTGAGGTCTGCAGGGCAGGATGCGGCCGAGCATAGCAAGGCGGTGCCGACGACCGCACCGTCTTTTTCTTCCCCCCAAGTTCAATCCTCCGAGATGCGCCGGCTTGCCACGATCACCGCGTTGGTGCCGCCGAAGGCGAAGGAACTCGACAGCACATGGCGCAGCCCCCGCGCCTCGCGCGCCGCGCCGCGCACGAAGTCGACGTTGCCGAACGCGGCGTCCGGCGTGCGCAGGTGGGCGATGGGCGGCAGGGTCTCGCGGGCCAGTGCGCGCAGTGCGGCCACGAGCTCGATGGCACCGCCGCCGCCCAGCACGTGGCCGTGGATCGCCTTGGTCGCGCTGACCGGTGCGGCGTCGCCGAAGAGTTCGCCGATCGACGCGGCCTCGGCGGCATCGCCCGCGCTCGTGGCCGTGCCGTGGGCGTTGATGTGGCCGATGTCCGAGGGCACGAGCCCGGCGTCGCGCAGCGCCGCACGCATCGCGCGCACCTGGCCGGCCGGGTCGGGGTGGGTGATGTGCGTGCCGTCGCAGTTGCTCGCGTAGCCGCTGAGCACGAAGGGTTGTGCGCCGGCGCCGCGCGCCCGCGCATGCGCCTCCGATTCGAGCACCAGCGCGGCCGCGCCCTCGCCGATGGCGAAGCCCGTGCGGTCGCCCGAGAACGGACGGCAGGCGGTGGCGGGCGCATCGGCCGGCGGTGGCGCCATGACGCGCATCGCGTGCCAGCTGGCCATCACGCCGGGCGTGAGCATGGCGTCGTGGCCGCCGACGATGGCGATGTCGATCCAGCCGCCGCGGATGGCGCGCATGGCTTCGCCGATGGCCACTGCGGACGAAGCACAGGCGCAGGCATAGGCCAGCGCCGCGCCGCGCGCGCCGAAGTGCAGCGCCAGTTCGGCGACCGCGGCGTTGGGCATCACGGTGAGCACGGTGGTGGGGCGCATGCGGCGCTGCTCGCCGTAGAGCGCGCGCGTGGTGGCGTCGAAGGTGCCGGCGCCGGCCAGGCCGCTGCCCCAGAAGACGCCGAGGCGGTCGCGGTCGAGGGAGTCGAGATCGAGCCCGGCATCGGCCGCGGCATCTTGTGCGGCGACCAAGGCCATCGCGGTGCCGCGGTCCAGCGGCAGGCGCGAGGCACTGCGCACGCTGCTGGCGTCGAAGTCGCAGGTGGCGGCGGCGATGGCCATCGGGTCCATGCCGGGAATCTCAAGGGTCTGCGCGCGCACCGCGGACCGGCCGGCGAACAGTGCATGGTCGAAGGCTTCGATGCTGCGTCCGAGCGGCGTGATGAAACCGAGCCCGCTCACGTGCACGGGCGCGGCGGCGGTGTGGGCCGTGGCGGTGGCCGCCAGCACGGCATGGGCGGCGCCGCTGCTCATGCGGCCGCTGCCATGGGCTCGGCGCGTGCGGCGGCGGCTTCGCCCTCGGCATCGATCACTTCGCACAGCCGCTGCAGCGTGATGCCGGCTTCGCGCGGGTCGAGCCGGTCTTCGGGAATGCGCAGGTGGAAGGCGTCTTCCACCGCGAAGACGAACTCCATGAGCGCGAGCGAATCGAGGCCGAGGTCCGACAGCGCGGTGGCCGGCGAGATGGCCGCGCGCGCGACGCGGAAGTCGGTCTCGAGGATGGTGGCGATGCTGTTGAAGGTGGGAGAGGAAGACATGAGGAGGTTCCTTTCTTTCAGGCGTGAAGAGCAAGTCCGCGGACGCGGAACACGGGTTCGGGCACCGGGCCGTGGGCCACGGTCTCGGCGAAGGCGAGGGTCTCGCGCACGACCTGCTGGCGGTCGTTGTCGATGCTGATCATGTGGTAGCTGTTGTTCAGGACCACGGTGCGCAGCGAGGCGCACCGCAGCCCGCGCACGAGCAGGTCGAGGTTGGACAGGCTGGCCACCTCGTCCTCGCGCGCATGCAGCGCCAGCACTTGCTCGCACTGCACGTCGTTCAAGCGTCGCCGCACGTGGCGGATCAACCGGTCGTGTTCGCGCAGGTGGCCCACGCCGATCACCGCGCTGCCGGCGCGCGAGACCTGGCGATGGCGCAGCTCGCGCTCGATCCAGGTGCGCACGCGCTCGTTCTTCACGCCGTAGGGCGGGCGCTCGCGGTACTGCCAGAGGCGGCCCAGCGGCGTGTAGAAAGCCAGCGGCAGCAAAAAGCGCGTGCGCGGCACAGCCCAGCCGTCGAAGCGGAGCGTGGTTGACATGAGCACCAGCGCGTCCACCTCGCGCCCGCAGCGGATGGCGCCGCCCAGGGCCAGCGAGGCGCCGGCCGAGATGCCGACCAGCATCACGCGGTCGTGCGTGCGCCGCAGCGCCTTCACGTGCGCCTCGAGGGTGTCGAGCCAGCGTTCGAAGGGCACGGCCTGCTGCAGCGGCGCGGCGGCGTCGAACGAGTAGCCGGAGATGCACAGCGGCTGCACCGCATACCCGTGGCGCTGCAGGGTCGATTGCACGGTCAGCAGCTCGTCAGGCGTGCTGCATAAACCATGCAGCAGAACCACCGCGGTGCGCTGCACGGCGGGGGACACGAGGCTCAAGGGATCGGAGGGATCGCGTGCACTCATCGGAAGGTGTGTCGTATGCTCATGTCGCGTTTATCGCGGTGAGCGACTGACCGGCCGCTGACGCGTCCATCGCCAGGGCAGACCCACAAATCACCCACCACTCATTCACTCACCATGCGAATCCTGCTTGTGGAAGATGACACCGTGCTGCGCGACGTGATGCTGCGCAGCCTCGCCGACGCCGGCCACCGGGTCGACGTGTCGACCAACGTCGAGGACGCCGACCACCTGTGGCGCGTGCAGCCCTTCGACGCCGTGCTGCTCGACCTCAACCTGCCCGCCACCGCCAGCCCCACCAGCGGCCTGGCGAGCGGCCTCACGGCCTTGCGACAGGCGCGTGCGCGCGGCGACCGCACGCCGGTGCTGGTGCTCACGGCGCGCGGTCGCACCGAAGAGCGCATCGCCGGGCTCGACGCCGGCGCCGACGACTACCTGGGCAAGCCCTTCGACCTCGCCGAGGTGGAGGCGCGCCTGCGCGCCTTGGTGCGGCGCGCCAAGGGCACCGAAGACATCGTGGTGCTCGGCCAGCTCAAGCTCGACCGCAAGGCGCGGCGCTTCGCGGTCGCGAACGCACCGCTCGATCTGCCGGCGCGCGAGTTCGAGGTGCTGTGGGAACTCATGAGCCCGCCAGGCCGCACGGTGAGCAAGCGGGCGCTGTCGGACAAGCTCTCGGGTTTCGACGAATCGCTGGGCGACAACGCGCTCGAGGCCTTCATCTCGCGCCTGCGCAAGAAGCTGCTCGGCTCGGGCGCGGGCATCCGCACGCTGCGCGGCATCGGCTACCTGCTCGAAGCCGAGGTGTGAGGCCGCCCGTGAGCGAGGCCACCCCACCGGTCACGCGCACTGCACCTTCGCTCACGCGGCGCGTGCTGCGCAACGTGCTGGTGCCGCTGGCGCTGACCTGGATGGCCGGTGCGGTGATCGCGCTGGTCATCGCCAACTACTTCTCCGAGCAGGCCTTCGACCGCGGCATGCTCGACGACGCCTATGCGCTGTCGGCCAATGTGCAGGCCGGCGAACGCGGCATCGAGCTGCTGCTGACGCCGCGCGAAGTGGCGACCGTGCTGTTCGACCAGACCGACAAGGTCTACTTCTCGGTGCAGCGGCTCGACGGCACGCCGATCTCGGGCAGGGTCGACCTGAAGGCACCGCTGCCCGACGAAGGTTCGCGCTACCGTTTTTCCGATATCGACTACGACGGGAACGTGCTGCGTGCCGTCGTGCTCGATCACGACGCCGAGCCCGGCCTGCACATGCCCTACCGCGTGATCGTGGCGCAGACCACGTTGAGCCGCGCCGCACTGGTGCAGCGGCTGCTGTTCTATGCCATGGCGCCGCAGGTGCTGCTGCTCGTGCTGCTGGCCGTGTGGCTCTGGCATGGCATCCGACGTGACCTGCGTCCGCTCGGCGAGTTGCAGCGTGCGCTCGACACCCGCGACGTGCGCGACCTCTCGCCGGTGACCGTGGCGCAGACCTCGAAAGAGTTGCAGCGCCTGGGCGATGCCGTCAACGCGCTGTTCGATCGCCTGCGCCACAGCGTGCGCGCGCAGCGCGAGTTCGTGGGCAACGTGGCACACGAGTTGCGCACGCCCCTCGCGGGCATTCGCGCGCTGGCCGAGTACGGGCTCGCGCAGCACGACACCGAGGTGTGGCGCGAACAGCTCACGCGCGTGTCCGAACGGCAGGCGCGTGCGAGCCACCTGATCGACCAGCTGCTGGCGCTGGCATTGGCCGACGAGGCGCGCACCGACCTGCAGCGCACGCCCGTGTCGCTCGACATGCTGGCCGAGCAGACCGTGCTGCGCCACCTGGCGCGCGCCGACGCGCACGGTGTCGACCTGGGCGCGCGCGGCCTCGACGACGGCGTGACGGTGCTTGCGAACGAAGCGCTGGTGGAGGGCATCCTCGACAACCTGATCGACAACGCACTGCGCTACGGCGGCCGCACCATCACCGTCGAACTCGCGGGTCGCACGCTGAGCGTGATCGACGATGGGCCCGGCATTCCGCTCGAGGCGCAGCGCGACCTCATGCAACGCTGGGCGCAAGGCCCCGCGGGCCAGAAGCTGGGGCAGGGCGCGGGGCTGGGGCTGTCGATCGTGGCGCGTTATGCCGAGTTGCTGGGGGCCGAGTTGCGGCTCGACGCCGCGGAGCCCACCGGCTTGCGCGTGAGCGTGACCTTCGGGGATGACGCCTGACAGTTCACGCGCGTGTCAGTGGCTTGCGCAGATAGACGCGTGTGCGCCCGTCGAGGGATTCGCGCCGGAACTCGACATAGCCGATGCGCTGGTAGAGCGCGAGGTTCTCGGTCATCTTCTCGTTCGTGAACAGGTAGATCGATGCGTGGCCCTGGCGCAGCGCTTCGCGCTCGGCCAGTTCGAGCAAGGCGCGACCCGCGCCGCTGCCTTGGTAGTCGGGGTGCACCGCGATCACGTCGATGAGGAAGCCTTCATCGGTGACGTCGAGCAGCAGCGCCGCGCCGACCTGAGAACCCTTGCGCTCGGCCACCCAGACCTGCAGGTGCGCGATGGCCTGCGCGTAGTCGCGCGTCATCGGCCGCGGCGTGAGGCCCAGGCGCGGGATGTAGGTGCGGAAGGCCTCGACGGCGCATGCGGCGACGGCCGCCACGTCGTCGGCGGTGGCGCGGCGCAGGTGCCAGGATGCAGCGTTGTCGCTCACGCGTCGAACTCGACCTCGCCCTCGATCTCCACCGGGATGCCGAAAGGCAGCTCCGCCATGCCCACGGCGCTGCGCGCATGGGCGCCGACCTCGGGACCGAAGAGCTCGAGGATCAGATCGGAAAACCCGTTGATGACCGCCGGCTGCTGTTGAAAGCCGGGCGCCGAGGCCACCATGCCGAACACGCGCGTCCATGCGGTGATGCGGTCCAGGTCGCCGAGCGCGCGCTGCAGGCTGCCGAGCATCGCGAGCCCGGTGAGGCGCGCGGCGGTGTAGCCCTGCTCAACGGTCAGTTCAGCACCGAGCTTGCCGAGTGGTGCGGCGATGCTGCCATCGGCATTCAACGGACCATGGCCCGAGATCATGGCGCGTCGGCCGATGAGACGGACGAACTGGAAGGGAAGGACGACGCCGGGTGGTGGCGTGACAGGGGGAGGAAGGGCGAGGCCCAACGCAGTGAGGCGATCGGTGATGCGAGGCATGGCGATGGTCGGAGTCGCGTGATGGACAGGCGCCGAGGGTATGCGCGGACGTCCTGGGTGGCAATCCGGAATGAGCACTTCAGCGCTGGGCGCGAGGCTCTAACTCGATGTTCGAGCCATCCATCTGATCGACGCGTCCGAGGGTACTGCCAGCGCGCAAATCGACTTTCTGCTTCACGGCCTGGGTTCCACGCAAATCGAGTTTGCCGGTGATGCTGGTGCTGGAAACCTCCAGATTTCCAATGCGACTGTTTGAAATGTTGGCACGCATGATCTGGTTGTTTGTCAGCACGAAACGCTGGGTGTTGAGGTAGCTTGCGTCAAGCGTGGGGATGGTCGAATTCCTGATGTCGATCGATTGACTGACATTCGAAATCCGGTCGGCGCTCTTGAGCGAGAAGCCACCCGCAATCATCACCGGCTCGGAGGAGAGGTCGCCGCCAAAGACGACCCCGTCGATTTCGATCGACAGAATCCTTCCGGCATAGGCCTCGAAGATCTTCTTGCCGTTGCCCTGAATCTGGCTGTTGCGTACGCGAAGGCTGCGAGCTTGTTTGACATAGGCGTTGATGTAGCCGCCTTTAACTCGCTCCACAACCAAGTCGCCTTTGATGGTGGTGTCGCTCAGGTCCAGACGTTCCAGCAAGGTGTCGCGAACAGTGAGTGAATGCAAAAGTGAGCCGGCCCCCGATAGATCGACGAGGCCCTTCAGTTTGCACTTGTCGATAAGTACGTGGGAGCCGCCATGTTCATGCCAAGGCGCTGCATTCACATCCTCAATGTTGCAATCGACGAGATCGAGCTTTGTGTGACCACGCAAGTTGAACCACTTTGCCTTGCAGGCCAAAAACATGGCTTGGGCATAGCTCCCGACAGAACCCCATTCATTGGGCTCAGCGGAGTTCCCCATGAAGGAACACTCTTCGAAGACGAGATTCTTGCTATCGGATTGCCCTTGTAGAAAGGTGCGCCCCCGGACCTGACATCGCAAAAATTTGACGTCGACCATGTTGCCGAAACTGTGAATTCCGACGAATCGACAATTCTCGAGGAGGGCCTGCTCCAAGCGTTCGAGTTTGGTTTCATAGGCCCCGATGAAATCGCAGTTCACCAGCCTGACTTTTCGCCAGGTCAAGTCCATGAAGTTAACGTCGCTGAACTCCGCGTTCTCGATAGTGAGCACGCTGTCACCGATTTCTCTGGCGCGCAACGTTGGGTCTGCCAAGTAACTGTAGCTCTTGCCAAAGCGCTTGATGTTTGGGTTTTTCATAGAACAAAACCCAGGTGACACAGATGCTCCTCCGGCAAGGGCGGCCGCACTCTCGAGAAAAAAACGACGTTGCATGGCTGCCTCCTCATTGTTTTTTCTCGCTTGCTTTGGCGGGATCGATGGCCTCATCCGCCGGTGTATATCCCTTGCCCGCGTAGTACTTCGCCAGAACTTCCAATCGGGAACTTCCCCTCGTTCTTCCGCGGGTCTGCGGAAGAACCACTTCGAGCTCCCCGTTGCTCCGTAGGTCATGCCTCCGCCCTTGAGCGCCGTGCCGAAAACGCCGATCTCGAGTGGAAACATCCAAGGGTCGGTGCAGTCCATGTCCTTGCTCCAATCGTCCTTGCCGACCTTAGGTTGCTTGAGCAGCACTTCGCAAAAGGCCTGCGTGGTGATCGAGCCTTCGCCTAGAGCTCGGATCAGCACGGCATGATCTTCCGCTGTGAATGCGATGGAGGGCGCTTTGGTGTCCGGGTTGAATGTGGTTGTCAGCATGTTCCATTGCTTCACGACGCGCTTCTCTTCATCTTTGCCACTTTCGAAAACCCAAAACCTGATCCCCGAAATGCACTCCAGCTTGGCCACGGTTCCACTCAACGTTATCGGCACCTTCCACCCTGCCTGTATGAGCGGTGTGGGCGCAAAGGCCAAGGGCGGATCAATGCCTTTTTCTGGATGCCGGCTCATCACGGCCATGTAGTCGAGTGCCACCGCGAGGCGCGGCTTCTCGTTCAGTGGGGCGCCGGCGCTCTTGCATGAGCGTTGCGTCATGACCTGGGTGATGACGCCCGTCGCAGGGTCCAGGAGCGTGCCCGAGGGCGGACGCAAGGTCCAGCTGTCGAGTTCTCGGTCGAGGTTCTGCTTGCCGACCGGACCGCCGCTGCTGCTGACGATGAAGCGCGTGCGCTGGCGTGCCGGCGCTTTCACGGTCTCCTTGCGGATGCCGGGGTCGACAGCACTGGTGACCTGGACCATGCGCGCGCCACTGGACGGCTGGCACCACGCGACGTCGTAAACGCCGCTGCGATGGCTGTGGCCACTGAAGTGCCAATCCACCGCGGTCTCGGGTGTTGCCTTGCCCGTGCTGCCACCGTCGACGCACACGAAGCGCTCGAAATAGACGTCCTGGTTGACTTCGCACGTGCCGGTGTTGACGTGATTGAATCCGGGTTGCCCGCGAAGAGGGGCGCCCAAGGGACTGCTCAAAGGAATAAAGCGTGCCTGTTCGGGCGTGGCCGAGTAGGGCAGCGGTTCGTCGTAGTTGATGATGGTGAAGTGCGTCGCCACCGTGAGGCTGGCACCCGGGCTTGCGCGTTTGTGGCTCTGGGCCTGCCCCAGCAACTGCAGCTGCTTGTTGCTGAAGGATTGGGTTGCGCGGGGCAGGATGCCGGTTCCCTGGCGGTCGGTCGAGGTGATCAGCAGGCCACTCACCGTGAGGTTCTTGAAGTTCTCCCCTTGCCCCCAGCCCAGCGCCGCGATCACCTGGGTGGTCGGTCCGGGCCGGTCGGGTTCAACGCCCAGCGCGATCAGCACGTCCTCGAGCGGCGTGAAGAGGGCGTAGAACCAGTCGTAATTCTCGGTCCTGTAGTTGTTGCCGGTCAGGGCCTGTGCATAGGTGGGGCCATATGCCAGCGTGGTCTCGTAGATGCTCATGTTGTGGTCGGCCGAGATGCCTTCGTTGGCCTTGTTGTTGTGCCATTGGCTGGCCTTGTCGAAGTCCCGGTAGGTTTCCGCCAGATCCCCGATATGGAGGTTCTTGTTGCTGTTGACGACGCGTCGACCGATCTCGGCCTTGATTCCGATCCGGCGGGCTTGGTGCGTACCTGCGTGCGTAGCGACGGTGGTGGTGGGCTCGAAGGCGCGTTCCCTGCCCCAGCCATCGGTGTCGAGTGTGTCGGTGGTGTCTTCGAGCACGCCCATGGCGGCGCCCCAGTCGTTGATGCGCGGGCTGATGCCGTAGGGCACCGTGTATGCCTCGTGGTTGCCGCTGGTCATGAACACAGGCAGCTTGAGTTCGTTGTAGGCGTAGCGAACGAGGCTGAAGGCGAGCATGTCGTCTTGCCCGCGTGGGTACAGGCCTAGCGTGTTGAAGTGGTTCAACACGTTGAACTTTTTCCATTGCTCGCCGATGCCGTCGCCGACCTGCCGGGGATCGATGTTGCGATTGAAATCGATCAGGTCGCCGGTGAAGAGCAGGGCCGTGTCGGGCTTCTTGCCGGCACCGATCTTGTCGAAGAGCTCCTTGAGCGCGTTGAAGCTGTTGCACACGCGTGCGCCCACTGCAGGGCCGTCGAAGCTGCTGTTGTCTTCGATGATGCGCGCCGGTGACTTGGCCAGCGCGTTGTGCCGCACGTTGATGTGAACGTCGCTCAGGTGCCCGAGCTTCAGTGGTCCGTCACTGGCCAGTCGGATGACGGGATGCCACGCCGCCAAGCGCTGGGAGTCGTCGAGGGCCAGCGTGCGGGCTTTCTGTGCCGTTTGTGCGACGTCGTATTCCATCAGGTTGGTTTCCTTCCCTTTGGGCGCGCCGTCGGTGTTGGTGGGCTGGTGCCGGTGCCGCAGGTCGTTGACCTGGGCGGCAAGGAAGGACTCGACCAGCAGGTCTTGAGAATGCACCGTGCTGGCAGCACACAGCGTGGGAAAGCTTTCCTTTTGCTGGCGGGTAGGTTCGACCATCCAGGCGAAGCTCTTGAAGCTGTCGGTCTCGGGCTGGACGGCCAGTTTTTCGATGTCGAGCTCCACTTCGTAGATGTGCCCGCCCGCGAAGCCCGAGGCGGTGTACGCGCTCGCAGCCTGCGGACTGAGGGTGGCGAAGATTTCGCCTTTCTGGTTGTAGATGAGCGCGCCGGCTTCGAACTTGGCGACGCGCCAGACCTTGATGGCGCCCTTGGCCTTGGCGCAGTCTGCGCCGTCTCCGGTCAGTCCACCCACGCGGATGTCGGCGTCGGGTTTGGTGCCCTTCATGCCGACGAGGCGCAGGTGACGCGCCACGGTGGCCACGGCGGCCTGCTCTTCGTCGCCATCCATGGAGACGACCTCTGCGCGTTTGTCATGCGTGGTTCGTCGGCCAGCGCTGTTGGCCACGCCGAGCGTCGCGGTGGCGATGAAGAGGCTGCACTTTTTCTGGCTGGAAGAGATCAGCATCGGCGTGCCGAGGCTGGGATAGAGGATCACGGCCACTTGCTGCGCCGGGTCGCTGCAATCGCACACCGATGCGCCGGTCTTGGGTTCGTTTGCCATGGATCAGAAGGTCTTGGCGTCGGACATGAAGCCACCGCCCGTCGTGTTGAAGGCAGACAGAAGGGCGTTGGACTGTTCGTCGCAGAGGCGAACCAGCATCGCGTCGCGGTCGCACGCCCAGCCTTGCTGCACTGCCGATGGCGTGTGCGCCAGGACATCACGGAGATTCAGAGGTGTGCGTGCAACCGACAAAGCGTCGAGGAAGCCGGGGTGGGTGTGGAAGCGCGCGTGCTTGAGCAAGGCAAGGCGGCATGCGTGTGCCTTGTTGTCCCAACCCGCCAGGCCTGCATGACGGGCGAATGCCAGCGCGGCTTGTGCGATCTTCCGGCGAAGCAATGGATGCATCTGTGCGAGCAGGTCGGCCGCGGGGGGATTCGATGTTTCCAGTTCTTCGCAGAGCAGGGCGATGACAAGATTCGCTTCCCCTGCCTTGTCGATGGCCTGGACCCATTCGGCAGTAAGTTCGACTCCCTCGTTCGACGGCGTGATCTCGGTGTCTGCGCTACCCTTGATGTACCGAATGCGAAGGTCACCGTCCCAGCCTGCCCACCAGGCGAGCGGACGGCTGAATTTGCGCTGCACGGGGTCTGACCAGTGCGCGAATATGTCGAAGCCGATGCGGGGATCGAAGTAGCGCAACAGAACGGACGATCCATCGGGCAATGTGCCGGACAGGAAACCGCGCAGATGCGCGGAAAGCTTCTGCAAGCGCAGCGGGCTGGCCATCAGGGTGAGCGCTTCGGCCGCAGCCTGATGCGCGAGCGCATGGCGCAGCGACTCGGAAGATGAGGCGGGGATCTCGATGAGCCAGGGGCCGATGTCGGCCATCTCGGCTTCGGGTGTCTGCATGAACAAGCGTTCGCAGGCGAGCTCTTGCATCGCGACCATGCGAGCGACGACTCCTTCTTCGCATTGCCCCGCACTGACGAGTGCGTAGCGGTGTATGGGCGTGGCGGTCGCAGCGCTTTCGGCACTGAGCCAGTGTTCGATCTGCGTCGACATGGCTCGATGCAGCGCCACATCGAGTCTGGTTCGTGCAGCGTGTGTGAGGTCGGATGACTGTTGCGCGGTGTGGTTCGGCATGTCACTCCCGAGGTGCAGCCGCGGTCGCGCGGCGCATGGCGCGTTGCATGCACTCCCAGCACACGGTCTGTGCGGTGGGGCCTGGCTTCTTGTCCGGCCCCGGCGTCCCATGCATCGCGGCATGTTCGATCCATGTGCCCAGCGTGCCGTGCCGGATGCCGCCTTCGCTCCATTCGCTGAAGCTGGTGCCGCCGTTGATCGTGACCTTCTTCTTGGCGGTGATGTAGACGGTGTCTTCGGTGCTCACGATGTCGATGTCTTTCAAGGCCGTGGCCTCGATGGCGTCGCTTTGGGCTTCGATGCGGATGTCGCCCTGCGACGCAAAGGCCTTGATGCCGCTCTTGAGCGTGAAGATGCGCATGCCTTCCGCCACGCTGACGAGGATGCGCTGGGCGGCACTCAAGGAGGTGTGGCCGGCACTGGTGAGCTGGATGTGCGCGCCGGTGTGCGCATGCAGGTGCGTGGCGGTGGTGGCGGCGATGCCTGCAGGACTGGCGAGCGCGAGATGCGGTGTGGCCAGTTCGGGAAAGCGGCCTTCGGTCGATGGGCTGCCGTGGCCCCGGAGGTCTTCGTTCTGCTGCTTGATGGCATGGGCGACGGTGGACTGGTCGTCGTTGTCGTCCTGAGCCTCGGCTGTGCGGGTCGCTTCGGCCAGGCCTTCGATCTGGTCGCGTGCGCTCGTCAGGCGCTGGATGGTTTCGCCCATGTCCTTGGCGTGGCGAGCGGCATCGGGGCGGCCTTCAGTGGTGATGAGCATGCCGTCCTGCGCCCTGAGCACGCCATGAGCATCCGTCCTCAACTCGAAGCCCTCACCCCTGGGCTCCTTTCTGCCCGCGTTGTCCTCGATGCGCGTGATCGCCCCCAGGCTCAGGCTGCTGGATTGGTGATCGCTCTTGAGCTGCGCCTGGATTTTCTCGGCCGTGTCATCCAGGATCAGGTGGTTCGACCTGCCCGCCGCACTGTTGCCCCCACCCTCGGTCAGCTCCCGGCTCCTGAACCCGCTCAATGCGCTCTGGCCGGGGAGTTGCCACGGCGGCAGGTTCACCTGGTTGTGGACTCTTCCCATGCAGATCGGCAGGTCCGCGTCTCCCGCGATGAAGCTCACGATGACTTCCTGCCCGATGCGCGGGATCTGGATGCCCCCGAGCTGGTTGCCCGCCCAGGGCGAGCTCACCCGCACCCAGCAGCTGCTGTGCTGGTTCTTCTGTCCCTGCCGGTCCCAAGGGAACTGCACCTTGATGCGCCCCAGCTCGTCCGTCCACAGGTTCTGGCCTTCGGGGCCCACCACCAGCGCCACCTGCGGGCCGACCATGGCGGGCTTGGGCTGGGTCGGCTCGGGTCGCAGGGGCTCTGTGACCGGGTGGGCTGTGAAGTCCACCTGCACGCGCCATTGCTGCTTGCGGTCAGGACTGGCTTCGCGGTTCTGGCTGTCTTCGGCCACGTCCTCGATGAGGAGGCGGGTGTCCAGGATCAGGTATTCGGCGTTGGCCGACTCCCTCGGGTGTTTCTTTAGCTGGAAGGTGCATCCTGGCACCATGCCTCTGAGGTTGCCGCTGGCCTGGGCCCGGGCGCCATGGGTGCGCAGTGCCTGCATGCGCAGCAGGGAGAGCAAGTGGCCTTCGCTGTGAGGATCAGTGCCTGCATCAGCCCCCGCATTGGGCTGGGCGTAGTGGCTACCCCCCGCTCCCGAGGCATGCCACTGGTAGACCTCGCCCTCGGCTTGCCCGGTCGGGCGCGGGTCGCTTCGAGAAACACTCAGATCCGCCCTGGGCCGGGTGTAGTCGTAGTCCCGGGTGGCGTACTTCCCGCTGGTGAGCTGGTGCTGGGGAACGAAGCTGTGGATGTACTCGGCATCGATCTTCCAGCCCGGGGCGTGGTATTCCACATGCTCGTACAGCGGATCGCCAGCCGCATAGGCGCCCATGGCGTCCGAGAGCACCAGGCGGTGCTTGCCGTCCGAATTTTCGAAGTGGTAGCTGATGCCCCATTCCTGGCACAGGCGGGAGAAGAAGGCGAAGTCGCTCTCGTTGAACTGGGTCTGGTAGTCGCGCACGGGGTAGTGCTCGATCAGGCGCTTGTCCACGGGGAAGGCGTAGCCGCCCAGGAGTTCGTCCAGGATCTGGACGACGCTGAGGTTCTGGAAGATCCTGCAGTCGGTGCGCAGGGTGGCCAGGTGCAGCCAGGGGCGAAGGGTGAGCTTGTACTGGGCGTGGCGCCCTTCCTCGCCCCACAGGGCTGCGTCGGTGATCAGGGCGTTGATCTGGCGGGGGGAAGAGCCATCGAGCTCGATCTCGCAGCTGATCTCCTGGCCGATGAAGGCATCCAGGTCGAAGTCGGCGCCAGAAGAGACGCCGGACAGAGCCAGCGCATCCGGGGTCTTGAGAAACAGCTCGTAGGCGAAGAGGCTGTTGACCCCTTCATGCCCTGACAGCCGCACGGGCTCCAGTGCAGCCTGACCAAGAACAACAGGGATCGCAGCAGAAGAGACAGACAGCGTGCGCGGCATCGACGACTTCCTTGAGAGAAGGAGGAGAGGTCGGCGCAGTCTGCAGGGACTGCGCGGCGCACACTGCGAACAATCGTCACCTCACGCGCTGCCCGCGAAAAAGGGCGGGGCAAGCGCGAAGAAGTTGACGCCGAAGGGCCGACTCAGCCCAACGCCGGATAGTCCGTATACCCCTTCACCCCACCCCCATACATCGTGGCCTTGTCCAGCTCGTTCAGCGGCGCGTGCTCGCGCAGGCGGCGCACCAGGTCGGGGTTCGAGATGAAGGGCTTGCCGAAGGCCACGAGGTCGTCGCCTTCCTTCACGGCTTCTTCGGCCAGGGGGCGGTCGTAGCCGTTGTTGACCATCCAGGCGGCCTTGCCGCCGGCGGCGCGGTAGGCGGCCTTGAGGGCTTCGTAGTCGAAGGGGCGGTCGGCGATTTCGCGCGGGCCGCCGGTGGCGCCTTCGATGATGTGGATGTAGGCCAGGTTCAGCGGCGCGAGCTGCTGCACGACGTAGGTGAACAGCGGCTGCGGGTCGCTGTCGTGCACGTCGTTGGCGGGCGTGACGGGCGACAGGCGGATGCCGGTCTTGCCGCCGCCGACGGCATCGACCACGGCGCGCGTGGACTCCAGCAACAGGCGCGCGCGGTTCTTGATGGAGCCGCCGTAGTCGTCGGTGCGCTTGTTGCTGCCGTCCTTGAGGAACTGGTCGAGCAGGTAGCCGTTGGCGCCGTGCAGCTCGACGCCGTCGAAGCCCGCGGTCTCGACGGCGTTGCGTGCGGCCGCGGCATAGGCGTGGACGATGCCGGGCAGTTCGGCCGCGTCGAGCGCGCGCGGCTCGGACGTTTCAACGAAGGTGGGCACGCCGTCCTTGATGAGCACAGTCTTGGTCTTGGCGGTGATGGCCGAGGGCGCGACGGGCTTGCCGCCACCGGGTTGCAGTTCGGTGTGCGAGACGCGGCCCACGTGCCACAGCTGCACGACGATCTTGCCGCCCTCGGCGTGCACGGCGTCGGTCACGCGCTTCCAGGCGTCGAGCTGTTCGGTGCCGTAGAGGCCGGGCACGTCGGCGTAGCCCTGGCCCTGGTGGCTGATGGCGGTGGCTTCGGTGATGAGCAGGCCGGCGCTGGCGCGCTGGGCGTAGTAGGTGGCGGCGATGTCGGGCGGGATCGCGTTGGGCGAGCGGTTGCGCGTGAGCGGCGCCATCACGATGCGGTTGGCGAGCTGGAGGTCGCCGGCCTGGACGGGGTCGAAAAGGGTGGACATCGTGGATTGAGGGGGCAGAGTTGAAACAGGCGCAAGGCTAAGCCGCCCGTCTCAACCCTGCTGTCGCACGGTTGTCCCGATTGGTGCTAAGGAAGCAGCCGCGCCAGCAACGCCGGGCTCACGCGCACGGGCAGCGCCAGCAGGATCTGTCCCATGCCCTTGCCGAGCGGGTCGTTGCGCAGCGAGGCCATGCCGCCGCCGCCCAGCGCCTGCTCGCAGACGAAGTTGAAGGCGTGGATGCCGGGCACCTCGTGGCGCGTGACGCGGCCCTGCACCAGGTGCGCGAGCCATGCGGCCACGCGGGCCTCGGTGAGCTGCGCGCGCAGCAGCGGCAGCAAGTCGGGATGGCGTGCGATGACGCCGATGTTCGAGGTGTCTCCCTTGTCGCCGCTGCGGGCCCACGCGAGGCGGATCAGCGGGGCCTCGATGGCGTCGTCGCCGGGCGTGGCCTGGGGCAGTTCATCGTTGGTGCGCACAGCAGGCGGGTCGTCGCTGGTGGCGTGCGTTGCGGGCACATCGACGGCCTGCCCATCGACGCGCACCTGCGGGCTCACGCGCGCCTTGTCGAGCAGGAACGCGTACTGCCGGATCGACGGCGACACCGAGGCGCGTCCGCCGCCCGCGCCCGTGGTGCCGGGCGCCCAGGAGGTGCCGGCCGGCGCGACCTCGCGCGCGAACAGCTCCAGCGCGTCCTTGCGCGGATGCGTCACGGCGAGCCGCAGCACGGCCTCGCGGATCTGCTGCGCCTGCGTCTGCGCATGCGGGCCGTAGCAGGACTCGGCGCCGAGCACTTCGAGCTGCGTGCCACTGTAGGGCCCGAGGCCCTGCTGCGCGAAGAGGGCGCCGGTGCGCGCGAGGATCGCTTCGCCGGTGCGCCGCGCCTTGGCCACCGCGTCGAAGCCGACGATCGTGAGCTGCGCCGCGGTCTTGAAGCCGTCGACGTAGGTGGCGCAGACCTTGTAGCTGCCGGTGGGTGCGCGGCCGCGCGCGCCGTGCACGCTCACGCGGTGTTCGCCCGCCTGTTCGATGCGCACCTGCGTGAAGTCGGCCACCACGTCGGGCAGCAGGTAGGCGGCGGGGTCGCCGATTTCGTAGAGCATCTGCTCGCCGACCACGGGGGGCGTGAGCTTGCCGCCGGTGCCCGCGGGCTTGGTGACGACGAAGCTGCCGTCGGCGTTGCATTCGACGATGGGATAGCCGATGTTCGGCCAGTCGGGCACGGTGTCCCAGTCGGTGTGCAGGCCGCCGGTGGCCTGGCAGCCGCACTCGATGATGTGGCCCGCGAGGCTGCCCGCGGCGAGCAGGTCGTGGTCGCCGGGCTGCCATTGGAATTCGTGCATGAGCACGCCGAGCGTGACGGCCGAGTCGACGCAGCGGCCGGTGATGACGACCTGCGCGCCCGCGTCGAGCGCGGCCTGGACCGGGCGCGCGCCCAGGTAGGCGTTGGCGCTGAGCACGCGCTCGGGCAGCGGCGCGCCGCTCTGCAGTTCGCGCACGGGCGGTTGCGAGGCGCGCAGCTCGGGCAGCAGCGGCGACACGTCGTCGCCGCTGACCACGGCGATCTTCAGCGAGACGCCTTGCTCGGCGGCCAGTGCCGCGAGCGCATCGGCGCAGCCTTGCGGGTTGACGCCGCCCGCATTGCTCACGACGCGGATGCCTTGTTTCACGACGTCTTTCAGCACGGCCTTCATCGCGACGGAGACGAAGTCGGTCGCATAGCCCAGCTCGGGCTTCTTCAGCCGCGCGCCCGCGAGGATCGACATGGTGAGCTCGGCGAGGTAGTCGAACACGAGGTAGTCGATCTGCCCGCTGGCCACGAGCTGCGGCGCGCCCACGCTGCTGTCGCCCCAGAAGCCCGAGGCGCCGCCGATGCGCACGACGCGATTGTTGTTGTGGTTGCTGCTGTTCATCGGCAACTCCATTGCGGTTTGCGCTTCTCGCGGAAGGCGAGCTGGCCTTCGGCCGCGTCTTCGGTGAGCGCGAACAGGCCGATCTGGCTTTCGGTGAAGGCCATCGATTCCTCGAAGGCCATGGTCTCGATCTTCTTCATCGTGTACAGGCCGCGTCGGATGGCGGCGGGCGACTTGTCGAGCAGGCGACCCAGCAGCCAGTCGACGCTCTCGTCGACGTCGTCGCTCACGCGGTTGACGAGCTTCAGCTCGAGCGCCTGCGCGGCGTCGATCGGTTCGCCGGTGATGCACATCTCGGCCAGCACGCGGCGCGGCAGCAGGCCGCCGAGCACGCTGAGCACCTGCGCGGGAAACACGCCGACCTTCACCTCGGGCAGGCCGAACACGGCCTGGCGGCTGGCCACGGCCAGGTCGCACATCGCCATGAGGCCCATGCCGCCCGCCATGCAGGCGCCGTTGACGCGCGCGATCAGCGGCACGGTCGATTGCCGCGCCTGGCGAAAGAGGTTGGCCATGCCCTGGTAGGGCGCGGCGTAGTCGAACTTGAACGAGGTGCCGCTTTGCAGGTCGGCGCCGGCGCAGAAGGCGCGCGTGCCGGCGCCGGTGAGGACCACGGCGCGCACGGCGGTGTCGCGGTTGGCGCGCGCCAGCGCATCGGACAGGCCCTCGAGCACGGCCGCGTTGATGGCGTTGCGGCGCTCCTCGCGGTCGATGGTGAGCCACATGACGGGCCCGCGCATCTCTTCGCGCAGCTCGACAGGGGACGGGGAAGAAGAAGGGGGAGGGGATTCGGACATAGGCGGCTCGGCTTCCTGGTGACGGATGCCGTAGCGTCGCCCGAAAAAAAAGCCGCGGCATGCGGCTTGTGGCTGCGGTGATCCGGGTTTTCCCTGGGATGGCCCGGATCGTCGCTGGCGTCGCGTTCTGCGCGCTTTTGCTTACTTCAGCAGGCCTTCGGCCTTCATTGCTTCCTGAACGGCGGGGCGGGCGGCCACGCGGGCGTGCCAGGCCAGCACGTTGGGGAAGTCCGAGATGTCCACGCCGGTGGGCTTGGTCCAGTTGGTGACGGTGAACAGGTAGCCGTCGGCCACGCTGAAATGCTCGCCCATCAGGTACTGCTTGGCGGCGAGTTCGCTGTCAAGCCACTGGAAGCGGGCCTTCAGCTTGTCCTTGGAGATGGACTTGGCTTCCTCGGGCATGGCCGGGTTGAACAGCGGGCTGAAGCCCTTGTGCATCTCGGTGCCGATGAAGGTCAGCCACTCCTGCAGGCGGTAGCGCGGCATCGTGCCGTTGGCGGGCGCGAGGTTCTTGGTGGGGGCGAGGTCGGCAATGTACTGGACGATGGCCGGGCCTTCACGCAGGCGGGTGCCGTCGTCGAGCTCGAGCATCGGCACGTAGCCCAGCGGGTTGATGCCGTAGTAGTCGGTGCCGTCCTGCAGCTTGTGGCTCTTGGTGCTGGCCAGCACCGGCTCGAAGGCGATGCCCGCTTCGTGCAGCGCGATGTGGGGGGAGAGGGAGCAGGCGCCGGGCGAGTAGTACAGCTTCATTCGAAAAAACTCCAATGGATAGAAGGAAAAGATCTGTGCGACCGCAGGGGATGCTAGCGGGTTTGGCTGCATCGCGTTTTTGTCCTACGGAGGCTCGCGCGTGGCGACTATCGGGCGGCGCGGCGGGGCTTCCTACAGTCCGGACACGGCGGCGCATGCCCGCCGCAAAGCAACCAAGGAGTGGTTCACCATGCTCAAGTACGCGATCATTTTTGCGGTCATCTCGCTCGTGGCGGGTCTGCTGGGCTTCGGCGGCGTGGCGGCCGGCGCGGCGGGCATCGCCAAGCTGCTGTTCGGCCTGTTCCTCGTGCTGGCGGTGCTGTTCGTGGTGCTGGCCGCACTTGGCGTGGGCGCGGTGAAGAAGGCGCTCGATTGACCGCCTTGCCCCATGCCATGCACCTGTCGCACGTCGATCTGCGCCTGGACTACGAGGTGGACGCCCCGGCGCACCTGCGGCTGAACATCGAGGCCGCGCGCACGGGTGCGCAGGCGGTGCTGGCCGAGACACTCACCATCGCGCCGCCCGCGCGGCTGCGGATGGGCTGCGAGGCCGACAGCGGCAACCGCTTCGTGCGCTTCGACGCGGCGCCCGGGCCGCTGACCATCGCCTACCGCGCGACGGTGCGGCGCCCGGTGGTGCATGTGCCGGCCACCTTGCCCGAGGTGCCGGTGAGCCAGTTGCCCGACGCGGTGCTGGGCGACCTGCTGCCCACGCGCTACTGCGAGTCGGACCTGCTGGCGCGCTGCGCGCAGCAGCTCTTCGGCGACCTGCCGCCGGGCATCGGCCGCGTGCAGGCGATTGCCGACTGGATCCACGACAGCATCGTCTACGTGCCGGGCAGCAGCGACTCGACCACCACGGCGCGCGAAGTGTTCGTGCAGCGCGCCGGCGTGTGCCGCGACTTCGCGCACCTGGGCATCACCTTCTGCCGCGCGCTCAACATTCCGGCGCGGCTGGTGGTGGGCTATGTGTGGTTCGACGAGCCGCCGCAGGACTTTCACGCCGTGTTCGAAGCCTGGCTCGGCGGGCAGTGGGTGCTGTTCGACCCGACGCGCATGGCGCCCGTCGACCGGCTGGTGCGCGTGGGCACGGGGCGCGACGCGAAGGACGTGGCCTTCTCCACGATCTTCGGCGCGGTGCGCATGACCGACAAGAAGCTCGCCGTGCGCGAATTGCAGGACGAGCGGGTCATTGCGCCGCGCACGCCGGCACCCAGTGGCGAGCTGCGGGGCATCGAGAAGCCCGAACCGGTGCTCTGACCCTCCCAAGTGACCGCCCGATGCGGGTTGTTTGCTATTAAATATGTAGCAAACTGCGCAATGCCGACAAGGCTCCAGGCCGATTTTGGCGCGGCTCCCTAGCTTGTCCACACAGGGGTTGCGGCAGGGCATCGCCGCTTAAAATTAGTGCCCTTTTTTGCGCCGCGCACGCGTCTGTGGTGCGCCCCCTTTTTCCAATGCTGTACCCCGAAGAATTCGATGTGATCGTCGTCGGCGGTGGCCATGCCGGCACCGAAGCCGCGCTCGCTTCCGCACGCATGGGCGCCAAGACGCTGCTGCTCTCCCACAACATCGAGACGCTGGGGCAGATGAGCTGCAACCCGTCGATCGGCGGCATCGGCAAGGGCCACCTCGTGAAGGAGGTCGACGCGCTCGGCGGCGCGATGGCCATTGCCACCGACGAGGCGGGCATCCAGTTCCGCATCCTCAATTCGAGCAAGGGCCCGGCCGTGCGCGCCACGCGGGCGCAGGCCGACCGCGTGCTGTACAAGGCCGCGATCCGCCACCGCCTGGAAAACCAGCCGAACCTGAGCCTGTTCCAGCAAGCCGTCGACGACCTGATGATCGAAGGCGATCGCGTGGTCGGCGCTGTCACCCAGGTGGGCATTGCCTTCCGCGCGCGCACCGTGGTGCTGACCGCGGGCACGTTCCTCGACGGCCGCATCCACGTCGGCCTCGACAACTACCAGGCCGGCCGCGCAGGCGACCCGCCGGCCATCAGCCTGTCGGCGCGCCTGAAGGAACTCAAGCTGCCGCAGGGTCGCCTCAAGACCGGCACGCCGCCGCGCCTGGACGGCCGCAGCATCGACTTCTCGAAGTGCACCGAACAACCCGGCGACGGCATGCCTGGTGGGGCAGGGCCGATGCCGGTGTTCAGCTTCATGGGCAAGGTCGAGATGCACCCGCAGCAGATGCCGTGCTGGGTGACGCACACCAACCAGCGCACGCACGACATCATCCGCTCCGGCTTCGACCGCAGCCCGATGTTCACCGGCAAGATCGACGGTGTCGGTCCGCGCTACTGCCCGAGCGTCGAAGACAAGATCAACCGCTTCGCCGACAAGGACAGCCACCAGATCTTTCTGGAGCCCGAAGGCCTGACGACCAACGAGTACTACCCGAACGGGATCTCGACCAGCTTGCCGTTCGACATCCAGTACCAGCTGGTGCGCTCGATGCCGGGCCTGGAAAACGCCCACATCCTGCGCCCGGGCTACGCCATCGAATATGACTACTTCGATCCGCGCGAACTCAAGAGCAGCTTCGAGACCCGCGCGATCCGCGGCCTGTTCTTTGCCGGACAGATCAACGGCACCACCGGCTACGAAGAAGCCGCGGCCCAGGGCCTGTTCGCCGGCATCAACGCCGCGCTGCAATGCCGCGGCGAAGACGCCTGGCTGCCGCGCCGCGACGAGGCCTACCTGGGCGTGCTGGTCGACGACCTGATCACCAAGGGTGTGACCGAGCCGTACCGCATGTTCACCAGCCGCGCCGAGTTCCGGCTGCAGCTGCGCGAGGACAACGCCGACATGCGCCTGACCGAAGTAGGGCGCAAGCTGGGTCTCGTGGACGACGCGCGCTGGGACGCTTTCAGCCGCAAACGCGACGCTGTTTCACGTGAAACAGAGCGGCTCAAGTCGATCTGGGTGAACCCGCGCAACCTGCCGGCGACCGAGTCGGTCCGGGTGCTGGGCAAGGCCATCGAGCACGAATACAACCTGGCCGACCTGCTGCGCCGGCCCGACGTGAACTACGAAACCCTGATGTCGCTGGATGGCGGCAAGTACGGCCCGTCGTCGGTGCTGAGCGCTTCCGAGATCGAGCAGATCGAGATCTCGGCCAAGTACTCCGGCTACATCGAGCGCCAGCACGACGAAGTGGAGCGCGCCGCCCACTTCGAGAACCTGAAGCTGCCGGCCGATTTCGACTACGGCCAGGTCAAGGCCTTGAGCTTCGAGGTGCGCCAGAAGCTGGACAAACACCGGCCTGAGACGCTGGGGCTGGCATCGCGCATCTCGGGCGTCACGCCTGCGGCGATCTCGCTGTTGATGATTCACCTGCGCAAGGGCGGGCACAAGGCCTTCGCCCGCGATGCCGCCGAGACCGCCGCGACCACAGAAACCACCGAAGCTGCTGCCACCGAGCCGCACACCGCACCATGAGCGCGACGCCCCTCGACACGCTGCGCGCAGGCGCAGCCGCCCTGGGCGTGGCCCTGTCCGACACGCAGGGCGAACAGCTGCTGGCCTACGGCACGCTGATGCTCAAGTGGAACAAGGTCTACAACCTCACGGCCGTGCGCGACCCGGCCGGCGTCATGACGCACCACCTGCTCGACAGCCTCGCGGCCGTCGCACCGCTGCAGCGTGAGTGGGCAGGAAGGGCAGGCTGCTCGACGTCGGCTCCGGCGGCGGTCTGCCGGGCGTGGTGATCGCCATCATGCGGCCCGACATCGAGGTCAGTTGCCTCGACGCTGTCGCCAAGAAGGCGGCCTTCGTGCAACAGGTGGCGGCCGAACTGGAGCTGCCGAACCTGCGCGGCCTGCATGCGCGGGTCGAATCGCTGGCCGGAAGCTACGAGGTGATCAGCTCGCGCGCCTTCGCATCGCTGCCCGATTTCTTCAACGGCTCGGTGCACCTGCTGGCACCGGGCGGTGTCTGGCTCGCCATGAAGGGCAAGATGCCGACCGACGAACTGGCCGCCTTGCCGGCCGGCGTCGCAGTGTTTCACGTGGAACAACTGACGGTGCCGGGCCTGGACGCCGAGCGCTGCATCGTCTGGGCGCGCAAAGAGGCCGCCTGATTTCGTAAAAGATGCGACGGCGCCGGCAAAAGCCGGTGCCGGAGCAATCTTCCCGGCGCTGGCCTGCCTTAGACTCGAAGCCTCCCCCTGGCTCTCTTTTTCGAGGCAAATCCCATGTTCGGCATCGCTGACTACGGCGCATTCGTCGCCGCCATCGTCCTGTTCCTTCTGATTCCCGGTCCGGGCAATCTGGCGCTGATCACTTCGACCAGCAAAGGCGGCATTCGTGGCGGCCTGGCAGCGACCTTCGGCGTGATCCTGGGAGACCAGGTCCTGATGTGGGCGGCGGTGGCGGGCGTGTCCGCCGTGCTGGCGGCCTACCCGGCCGCCTTCAAGGCGGTGCAATGGCTGGGCGCCGCCTACCTGGCGTGGCTCGGCCTCAAGATGCTCCTGGCCAAGCCCGGCGCGGCACCGATCCTGAACATCCGCCCGAGCCATTTCCTGCGCCAGGCGCTGACGATCACCTTGCTGAACCCCAAGGCGATCGTGTTCTACATGGCCTTCTTCCCGCTGTTCGTCGATCCGGCGCGCCACCAGGGTGTCATTACCTTCGGCGCCATGGCCGTGACCATCGCCGCGCTGACCTTCCTGTACGGCCTGACCTCGACGCTGCTCACGCACTTCCTGGCCGAGCGCATCCGCGCCAATCCCCGCATCTCGGCCACGCTCGAAAAGCTGGCTGGCACCTTCCTGATTGCCTTCGGCATCAAGCTCGCGATCTCGCGCTGACCGACCCCGACGACCCGCACTGACGACACATGGCCAAGATTTTCTGCATCGCCAACCAGAAGGGCGGCGTCGGCAAGACCACCACCACCGTCAATCTCGCCGCCGGCCTGGCCAAGGTGGGCCAGCGTGTGCTGATGATCGACCTCGATCCCCAAGGCAACGCGACCATGGGCTCGGGCATCGACAAGCGCCAGCTGGAGCTCACGGTGTACGACGTGCTGCTCGAATCGGCCTCGGTGGCCGAGGCGCGGGTGAAGTCCGACAAGCTCGTGGAGGCCGAAGCCAGCTACGACGTGCTGGGCGCCAACCGTGAGCTGGCCGGCGCCGAAGTCGAAATGGTGGCGCTCGACCGCCGCGAAAAACGCCTGCGCACCGCGCTGGCGGCGGTCGGTGCCGAGTACGACTTCGTGCTGATCGACTGCCCGCCGAGCCTGAGCCTGCTGACGCTCAACGGCCTGTGCGCGGCCCACGGCGTGATCGTGCCGATGCAGTGCGAGTACTTCGCGCTCGAAGGGCTCACGGACCTGGTCAACACCATCAAGCAGGTGCACGCCAACCTCAACAAGAACCTGCAGATCATCGGCCTGCTACGCGTGATGTTCGATCCGCGCATCACGCTGCAGCAGCAGGTGAGCGAGCAGCTCAAGTCCCACTTCGGCGACAAGGTGTTCGACACCGTGATCCCGCGCAATGTGCGCCTGGCCGAAGCCCCGAGCTACGGCCTGCCGGGCGTGGTGTTCGACCCGTCCGCCCGCGGCAGCCAGGCCTTCATCGCCTTTGCCGAAGAGCTGGTCGCCAAGATGCCACCCGCGAGCGCCTTTGCCTCGGGCGCGGTGGCACCGCCGGTCACGCCTCCGCCGCGCGTGGTGCCCGACCTGCCGATTCCCGACGATGTGCTGGCCGCCGCGCCTTCTGCTTCCGTCGCCGATACCGATCAAAACCCCGTCTGATGCTCGCCCGAAGGGCGGCAGGCGCTATCAAGTTCGTAGCAACCAGCCATGAGTGAACCCCGCATCCTGCTGCTGCCCGGATGGCAGAACAGCGGCGCCGGCCATTGGCAGACCCGCTGGGAGTCGGTCTACGGCGACCACCGCGTCGACCAGCACGAGTGGATGCGCCCGCTGCGCGGCGACTGGTCGATCCGCCTCGAAGAAGAAGTGCTGGCCGCGCCGGGCCCAGTGGTGCTGGCCGCCCACAGCCTCGGCTGCATCCTCACAGCCGCCTGGGCGGCCCACTCGCGCAACACGCACAAGGTGCGCGGCGCGCTGCTGGTGGCGCCCGGCGACCTGGAGCGCGACGACCTGCGCCAACTGATTCCCGGCTGGGCACCCATCGTGCGCCAGCCGCTGCCGTTCCCGGCAGTGCTGATCGCCGCCAACGACGACCCGTACTGCGAAGCCTCGCGCTCGAAGCAGCTGGCCGCCGATTGGGGCGCACGCTTCATCGATGCCGGCACCGGCGGCCACCTGAACGCCGAATCCGGCCTGGGCGACTGGCCCGAAGGCCGGCAACTCCTGAACGACCTCTCGAAAGACACGCACTGATGGCGACCAAGAAACCCAAGGGCCTGGGCCGCGGCCTCGAAGCGCTGCTCGGCCCGACGGCCGCACCCTCCGCCGATCCGCTCGGCAATGGCGGCGACCGCGCCACGGAAGAGGGCGGCGCCCCGCAGAACCCCAACACGCTGAAGCTCGACCAGATGGTGGCCGGCGTCTACCAGCCGCGCACCCGCATGGACGAGGGCGCGCTGTACGAGCTGGCCGAGAGCATCAAGGTGCAGGGCATCATGCAGCCGATCCTGGTGCGCCGGCTCGATGCCGAATCGGCCGCGGCCAAGAATGCCGAGTACGAAATCATCGCGGGCGAGCGGCGCTTCCGTGCCGCCCGGCTCGCCGGCCTGGACACCGTG
Organism: Variovorax sp. V118; assembly: GCF_041154445.1. Taxonomy (GTDB): domain Bacteria; phylum Pseudomonadota; class Gammaproteobacteria; order Burkholderiales; family Burkholderiaceae_C; genus Variovorax; species Variovorax boronicumulans. The sequence continues at coordinate 61,239 of NZ_AP028663.1, forward strand.
CCGGTGCTGGTGCGCGACGTGCCCAACGAGGCTGCGGCGGCCATGTCGCTCATCGAGAACATCCAGCGCGAAGACCTCAATCCGCTGGAAGAAGCCCAAGGCCTGCAACGCCTGGTGACCGAGTTTGGGCTCACTCACGAAATGGCGGCCCAGGCCGTCGGCCGTTCGCGCAGTGCCGCCAGCAACCTGCTGCGCCTGCTGAACCTGGCCGAGCCCGCCCAGCTGATGCTGATGGCCGGCGACATCGACATGGGCCACGCGCGCGCGCTGCTGTCGCTCGACCGCGGCACGCAGATCACCGCCGCCAACCAGATCGCCGCCAAGAAGATGTCGGTGCGCGAGGCCGAGGCGCTGGTGAAGAAGCTCGCGGCCGAGTTCACGCTCACGCCCTCGCGGCGCGGCAATGCCGGCGAGAAATCGCGCGACCTGCAGCGCGTGGAAGAAGAGCTGGCCGACCTGCTCACGGCCGAGGTCGAGGTGCGCATCAAGAAGCGCACGAAGCGCGGCGAGAGCGGCGAGCTGGCGATCCACTTCGGCTCCATCGAGGCGCTCAACGGGCTCATCGAGCGCATCCGCCGAACGGCCTAGTTCCGCTTGTGTTGCGAAGACGGACCCCAGCGTTCGTTTGATTGATTCCTGCAATCCTTTGCGCGTATCCTCGATCGCGGTTTTTCTTTCAGCCCTGCAAGACCACCACCATCGAAACGAGGGAGTCGACCATGCCGTTCTTCGCCACCAAGTTCCCGCTCGCCGCAGTCGCCGTCGGCGCACTGCTGCTCACGGGCTGCGCCACCACCGACATGCAGATGGGCAGCCAGTCGGCCAAGACCATGGCCACTGGCAGCGCCGCCGGCGGTGCCACCTCGGGCGAGAGCAGCCAGCTCGAGCGCTGCGAATCGCCACTGGGCACCGTGTCGCTGGTCGAGAACGTCAACGCGGGTTGGTACACCATCCTCACGGGCGAGTACCGCCTACCGCCTACTGCAAATCTGTTGCGTTTGTTGGTGCAGCAGTCGAACTGCTTCATCGTGGTCGAGCGCGGCGCGGCCGGCATGAACGCCATGACGCGTGAACGCGCGCTGCAGCAGTCGGGCGAGATGCGCGGCGGCAGCAACTTCGGCCGCGGCCAGATGGTGGCGTCCGACTACGGCCTGTCGCCCGAGATCGTGTTCAGCAACAGCGATGCTGGCGGCATCGGTGGTGCGCTCGGCGGCCTTGTGGGGGGCGGCCGTGGCCGTGCCATCGCAGCCGTCGGCGGCAGCCTGCAGACCAAGGAAGCCAGCGCCTTGCTGACGCTCATCGACAACCGCTCGGGCGTGCAGGTCGCAGCAGCCGAAGGCAGCGCCTCCAAGACCGACTTCGGCGCCTTCGGCGGCCTGGCCGGCCGCAGCGGCGCCGGTGGCCTTGGCGGCTACACCAACACGGCGCAGGGCAAGGTGATTGCCGCAGCCTTCATGGACGCGTTCAACCAGATGGTCCGCTCGCTGCGCAACTACAAGGCACAGACCGTGCGCGGCCAGGGCCTGGGTGGCGGTGGCCGCTTGGGCGTCGACGGTGGCGCCGCGCCTTCGCAGACCTACGTGCCGCCGGAGCCGGCACCGGCACGTCGCCGCAGGTAAGAACAAAACGCGGGCCTTCGGGCCACGAAAAAGCCCGGCGCTCTTGCGAGCCGCCGGGCTTTTTCATTGATGCGTGATCGCGAGGGATCAGAGGCTGAAGATCTTGCCCGGGTTCATGATGTTCTTCGGATCGAGCGCGCGCTTGATCGTGCGCATCATGTCGATCGCGCCCACGCCGGCTTCGGTCACCAGGAAGTCCATCTTGTGCAGCCCCACGCCGTGTTCGCCCGTGCAGGTGCCTTCGAGCGCCAGCGCGCGGCTCACCAGCGCGTGGTTCAGCTCTTCGGCCTTCACGCGCTCTTCGGGGATGTTCGGGTCGAGCAGGTAGCCGAAGTGGAAGTTGCCGTCACCCACGTGGCCGACGAGGAAGTAGGGGATGCCGCTGGCATCGGCTTCGGCCACCGAGTCGAGCAGGCAGTCGGCCAGGCGCGAGATCGGCACGCAGGTGTCGGTCGAGATCACGCGGCAGCCCGGGCGCGACTGCACGGCCGCGAAGTAGCTGTTGTGCCGCGCGGTCCACAGGCGCGTGCGTTCTTCCGGCGTGCTGGCCCATTCGAAGGCGTTGCCGCCGTGGCCGCTCGCGAGTTCCTGCACCGTTTCGGCCTGTTCCTTCACGCCCGCGGGCGAGCCGTGGAATTCCATCAGCAGCATCGGCTCTTCGCGCAGGTTCAACTTGGCGTAGGCGTTCACCATGCGCACCGTGTTCACGTCGATCAGTTCCACGCGCGCGATCGGCACGCCGAGCTGGATGGTCTCGATGGTGGTGCGCACCGCGGCCTCGATGCTCGGGAACGAGCAGATCGCCGCCGACACCGCCTCGGGCAGCGGGTAGATGCGCAGCGTGACCTCGGTGACCACGCCCAGTGTGCCTTCGCTGCCCACCATGAGGCGCGTGAGGTCGTAGCCGGCCGACGACTTCTTGGCGCGCGTGCCGGTGCGGATGATGTCGCCGCTGGCCGTGACCACTTCGAGCGCCAGCACGTTCTCGCGCATCGTGCCGTAGCGCACCGCGTTCGTGCCGCTGGCGCGCGTGGCCGTCATGCCGCCGATGGAGGCGTCGGCGCCCGGGTCGATGGGGAAGAACAGGCCCGTGCTCTTGATCTCTTCGTTGAGCTGCTTGCGCGTGACGCCGGGTTGCACCGTCACCGTGAGGTCGTCGGCGTTGATCGACAGCACCTGGTTCATGCGCGACACGTCGATGCTGATGCCGCCTTGCACCGCGAGCAGGTGGCCTTCGAGCGAAGAGCCCACGCCGAAGGGAATGACCGGCACGCTGTGTTCGCTGGCGAGCTTCACGGCATCGGCAACATCCTGCGTGCTTTCGGCGAACACCACGGCCGCGGGCGGCGGTGCGTCGAACGACGACTCGTCGCGCCCGTGCTGCGTGCGCACCGCCATCGCCGTGGAACAGTTGTCGCCGAAGCGCGCCTTCAGCCCGTCGATCAGGGCTGCGGGGACATCGCGCAGATGAAGCGCCGGCATCAGGTGCGAGGTGGAAGTCGGGGCGTTCATCGGGCGTCTCCTGGAGGGGCTGAGGGGGATCGGCCATTTTACGGAGCGCGCACCATAATGCGCTTCGGTAAAAGACATGAACCCCACGACCCTTGCAGCCCTCGCGGCCTTTCCCTCGCAGCTCGAAGCTCACTACGCGGCCATTCCCAAAGCCTTCCGGCATTGGGCGCCGCCGTCGTGGGAGGGCGTGCCCAGCGAGGCCTTCACCGCCATCGAGCAGCTGTGCCATGTGCGCGACATCGAGATCGAGGGCTACCACGTGCGCTTTCGCCGCACGCTCGCCGAGACCCATCCGACGCTCGCATCGATCGACAGCGAGCCGCTGGCCATCGAGCGCCACTACGGCGCGGCCGACCCTGCCACCGTGCTCGCCGAGTTCCGCCTGGCGCGCGTGCAGACGATGGAAATCATCTCGCAGCTGAGCGACGCGCAGCTGGCGCGCACGGCCGTGTTCGAGGGCTACGGCCCGCTCACGATGCGCAGCCTCATCCATTACCTGTGCAGCCACGACCATCAGCATCTGGCCGGACTGCAGTGGCTGGCCGGCAAGATCGACGCCGCCGGCCTTTCGACCTGAACCGAGGAGCGCCCATGGGCAACCGACTTTCCCAGATCGCCACCCGCACCGGCGACGATGGCACCACCGGCCTGGGCGACAACACCCGCGTGCCCAAGGACCACCTGCGCGTGCACGCGATGGGCGACGTGGACGAACTCAACTCGCACATCGGCGTGCTGCTGTGCGAACCGCTGCCAGAGCCCGTGCGCGAGTTGCTGGTCGACGTGCAGCACCAGCTCTTCAACCTCGGCGGCGAACTCTCGATGCCCGGTTTCACGCTGCTCAAGCCCGAAGCGCTGCTGCAGATCGACAACGCGCTGGCCGACCACAACGCCGCCTTGCCGCGCCTGGCCGAATTCATCCTGCCCGCCGGCACGCGCGCCGCCTCGCTCGCACACGTGTGCCGCACCGTGGCGCGGCGTGCCGAGCGCGCCGTGGTGTCGCTGGGCGCCACCACCGAACTCAACGATGCGCCGCGCCAGTACCTCAACCGGCTCAGCGACCTGCTCTTCGTGCTCGCGCGCGTGCTCAACCGCATGAACGGCGGCGACGACGTGTACTGGAAGAGCGAGCGCATGGCCCGCGCGGCCGCCGCCGAATCCGAAGACCACTCCCAGGGGACGACGCCATGAAGAAGCTTCACATCACCACCGCATCGCTCGCCGCCATCGCCGCTGCGCTCTGGCTGCCCGTCACCGCGCAGGCGCAGAGCGCCGACAACCCGCCCCAGGCCGAACGCGCCCACACGATCAAGTCGCCCTCGCGCAGCGGCAAGGTCGTGGGCAGCGTGCAACGCGGCACCAACGCCGCCGGCCGCGGCGTCAACCGTGCCGATGCCGCCACGCGGCGCGGTGTGAGCAACGTGTCGGAAAAAGCCAGCCGGCCCGTGCGCAACGTGGGCGAGTCCTTCGGACGCAAGCTGGCACCGGGCTCGAGTGGGCGCGCGGCGCCGCCGCCTGTGGGGCCGCAGGGCAACGCGCCCTGAGTCTTTGCTGTTGTTCGCTCAGGGCAACGCTCCCGCCGACGCGGTACCTTGCTCCGCGAATGTCCCCCGGCCTGCGGCCTCCTCCTTGATTTCGCTGCGCAAGGCACCGCATCGGCGTGAGCGCTGGGCAGTGCGGTCGCTGATCGGCCGCACACCCGCGCCGCTTCCCGTGCGCAGGACACTGGGTGCTTCCCGCAGCGAAATCAAGGAGGAGGGCGAAGCCCGGGGGACATTCGCGGAGGGAAGTACCCGGTGGCCTGTGCACGCGCCCCGAACCCACCGAAAGGAAAGCCCACAGACATGGCAAGAAACATAGAGATCAAGGCCCGCATCGACAGCGTGGACCGCATCGCAGAAATCGCCGCAACGCTCGCCGACCAGGGCCCCATCGAGATCGCGCAAGACGACACCTTCTTTCGCTGCGAGCACAGCGCCGACCGCCTCAAGCTGCGCACCTTCGCGCCCGACCGCGGCGAACTCATCTTCTACCGCCGCGCCGACAGCACCGGCCCGAAGGAATCGTTCTACCTGATCACGCCCGTTACCACGCCCGACGCGTTGCGCGAATCGCTCACGCTCGCCTGGGGCCAGGCCGGCCGCGTGCGCAAGCAGCGCCGCCTGTTCCTCGTGGGCCGCACGCGCGTGCACCTCGACCGCGTCGAAGGCCTCGGTGAATTCCTCGAACTCGAAGTGGTGCTGCAAGACGGCGAGCCCGCCGACGCCGGCGTGGCCGAAGCCCATGCGCTCATGGCCCGGCTCGGCGTCGCTGAAGACCAGCTGGTGCAGGGCGCCTACGTCGACCTGTTGCGCGCGCAGGCCGCGCCTTCCAAGGCGGGAGCAACTGCGATGGAGCGTCTCGAGAAATGGCTCGAGATCAATCTTCAGGAGGTGCACGCAGATCTGGCACCAGGATGCACAGAGGCGGCCATCGCTGAGTTCGAGCGCGAAGTCGGCAGGAGCTTTCCCGCGTCGCTGAAAGACTTGTACAAGGCACACGACGGGCAGGCAGGGACTGCCAACACCGGGCCGTTCTATGGCTTGTCGTTCCTGTCGATGGTGCAGGCGAAGGGCCACTGGATCGACTGGAAGAAGATCGCCGACGAGACCTCGCCTGAGGTCATGGAGGGAGCAAGCATGTTCTCGAAGTCGGCATCGGCGGGCACCGTCAAGGAGATCTACGCGAACGCGTACTGGATTCCGTTCGCGTACGACCACGGTGGCAACTACCTCGGAGTTGATCTGGACCCGGGACCACGTGGAACGATCGGGCAAGTCATCAACTTCGGGCGAGACGAAGACGAGAAGTTCGTCGTCGCGAGTTCTGTTGCGGCCTTTCTGGAGTGGCTGGTGGACCAATTGGAATCGGGCAACTCAACGGTCAGACTCGAAGACGATGGCGGACGAAGCCTCAACACGAAGGAGCCCGAGATGTCTCATTTCCTGGACGCCATCAAGATTCTCTTTGCTTCACAGCGTGGTGCCTGAACGACTGGAGGCACGCTGCGCTGAGCAAGCCGAAAGCCAACTGGTGCAGGGCGCCTACGTCGACCTGTTGCGCGCGCAGGCTGCCTGAGCCATCGGGCAGCCTGCGGGCACGCGTTCCAGCAGGTCTTGCCGCAGCGCGTTCAGCTCGGCGATCTTCTGGTCGATGACCGCGACCTTGTCGGCCAGCAGCGCCGCAATCGCCTGGTCGGGCGCGGCCGACTCCCACACCGCGGGCAGGTTGTCGCCGATCTCGTGGAGGCTGAAGCCGAGCTTCTGCGCGGTGCGGATGTAGCCCACCATCTGCACGGTTTCCTTCGCATAGACCCGGTACCCGTTGCTGCCACGCTGCGCGCGGATCAGGCCGCGCTCTTCGTAGAAGCGCAGCGTGTCGCGGCTCAAGCCCGTCGCCGAAGCCAGCTGGCCGATCTGCATGGTCGTGGTTCCTTCGCCGAAGAATGTGCTTGACCCTGGAGCGGACCCGAGGCTTTAGCTTCCGGGGCTTCTTCACTCCCGCAGGGCTCTTCTTCATGATCGCGCTTCCCACCTACCAACGCATCGTCCGCGCCAGCGCCTGGTACGACCTCGTGGTGACCATCGGCTTCGCCACCCCGTGGACCTTTGCGGCCGTGCACAACTTGTTGCTGTGGACCATCCAGACGCTGCAGCTGCCCGGTAGCTTTCCGGCCTTCGACCCGGTCCACATGCTGATGGCCAACCTGCTCGGCTCGGTGGTCACCGTCTGGGCCGTGCTGCGCATCCGCGATCCGCGCCTGCGCTATGGGCGCTACGACGCCGTGGCGCGCTTCCTGTTCGCGACCTGGCAGGTCTACGCCGTGACGCAGGGCGCCAGCCTGATCATCCTCGGCTTCACCGCGATGGAACTGCTGTTCGGCGTGCTCGAGAGCCTGCCGGTGCGCGATGCCACCGCACGCGCACCGATGCGCGCCGACGACCGCACCGCAGGCCTCAGCGCCAGCCCGCAGCCTTGAGCTGCTCGGCCAGCTGCTGCGCCACCTGGGCGTAGCCCTTCGCGTTCGCGTGGATGCGGTCCGAGCGCAGGGCTGCATCCGACAGAACGCTCGAATACACACCCGCGACCAGCAGTGCCTGGCCCGACTTCCCCACGACCTCTTCGTAGAACGGCGCGTCGCTGAGCGAGCCGACCACCGCGCGCATCGCATCGGGCGCCGGCGTGGCCAGCACCGCCACGTGCGACGTGTGCGCGCGCGCCTGCTCGATGAGTGCCGCGAGGTTCTCGCGCGTGCTGGCAGGCGACACGCCGCGCAGCATGTCGTTGCCGCCGATGCCGATCAGGATCGCGTCGTAGCTGTTGGCGGACAGCAGCGCGGGCAGGCGCTCCAGCGCACCCGCCGAGGTGTCGCCGTTGACCCCCGCGTTCTCGACCTGCCAGCCCGTGAGCTCGCCCAGCTTCGCGGGCCATGCCGTCTCGGGCGACGCACCGTAGCCGAAGGTCAGGCTGTCGCCCAGCGCCAGCACGCGGGCATCGGGCTTCAACGCGTTGGCTGAGGCCTTTCGTTTGCCGCATGCGGAGAGCAGCAGGGCGGAGGCCGGCACGCCGGCGAGCATCTGGAGGAGGTGGCGTCGCTTCATGTGGCGCGCAGCTTAAACGAGGCCGCGCGGCCGTTGGCGCTTGCCCCTTCGCTTGCTCGGAAAGCGCATAAGCCTCTCCGTTTTCGTTCCTTCCCGGCACCGGGACAGCGGCGAAGAATCGCGGCCTCCACGCCGATTCGTTCATCCCTTCACTGCCACCGAGGTCCGACGCCATGCTGCCGCCGCTGTTCACCCGCCATCGTTTCCTGCGCCATGCGGTCGCACTGTCCGCCGCCTTGCTCACCGCGCCGCTCGCGGCCTGGGCCGCACCCGCCAGCGGCGAGCCCGTGTGGTTCGGCGTGAGCGGTCCGCTCACCGGACAGAACGCGCAGTACGGCGCGCAGTGGAAGGCCGGCTTCGACCTTGCGCTCGAGCACATCAACGCGCAGGGCGGCATCCACGGCCGGCCGCTGGCCTACAACTTCGAGGACAGCCAGAGCGACCCGCGCCAGTCCGTCGCCATTGCGCAAAAACTCGTGAACGACAAGCGCGTGCTCATCGAACTGGGCGACTTCTCCAGCCCCGCCTCGATGGCCGCCTCGCCCATCTACCAGCGCGCGGGCCTCGTACAGCTGGGCTTCACCAACTCGCACCCCGACTTCACCAAGGGCGGCGACTACATCTGGAGCCCCTCGATCAGCCAGGCCGACGCGCAGCCGCTGCTGGCCGACCTGGCCGTGAAGACGCTGGGCTTCAAGCGCATCGCCGTGCTGTTCCTGAACACCGACTGGGGTCGCACCAGCAAGGACGTGCTCGTGAAGGCCGCGCAGGAGCGCGGCGCGCAGCTCGCCATTGCCGAGGGCTACCAGCCCGACGAGAAAGATTTCCGTTCGACCCTGGTGCGCGTGCGCGACGCCAACCCCGACGGTGTGGTGCTCATCTCGTACTACCCCGACGGCGCGCTCATCGCGGGCCAGGTGCGCAGCGTGGGCCTGAAGCAGCCCATCGCCGCCGTGGGCTCGGTCTACTCGCCCAAGTTCATCGAGCTCGGCGGCGCGGCCGTGAACGGCATCCACACCAACACCGCCTTCTTCCCCGAGGAGCCGCGCACCGAAGTGCAGGCCTTCGTGAAGAGCTTCCGCGCGAAGTACAGCAAGGAGCCCGACGCCTTCAACGCCTATGCCTACGACGCCGTGGTGTACGCCGCCGCCGCGCTGCGCGAAGCGGGCCCCAAGGCCGACCGCAAGGCCGTGCGCGATGCGTTCTACAAGATCAAGGACGTGCCCAGCGTCATCTTCGGCAAGGCCACCTTCGATGCGCAGACGCGCCGCGTGATCGGCGTGAAGAGCGTCAACCTGGTGGTGAAGGACGGCAAGTGGGCGCAGATCGACGAGAAGGCGGCGGCGCTGGCATCGGCCAAGTAGATGAGCTTCACCTCCTTCTTCGACCACACGGTCAACGGCCTGATCATCGGCAACATCTATGCGTTGCTGGCGGTCGGGCTCGCGCTGATCTTCGGCGTCTCGCACCTCATCAACTTCGCGCACGGCTCGGTCTACACCGTGGGCGCGTACATCGGCTGGGCCAGCATCACGTATCTGCACACGCCGCTACCCATCACCATCGCGCTGGTGGTGATCGGCTCGGGCGCGCTCGGCATGCTCATCGAGCGCGTGGGGCTGCGGCCACTGCAGGGCGCCGCGCGCATCGCGCCACTGCTGGCCACCATCGGCATCAGCTTCGTGCTCGACATCCTCGTGCAACTGGTGTTCAGTCCCGACCCGCGCGCGCTGCCCACGCAGCTGCCCGACTGGCGCCTGCAGATCGGCACCGGCACCATCGGCGCGCTCGACCTGCTGATCGCAGGCATCGGCATCACCAGCGCGGCCGTGCTGTTCGGCTTCCTGCGTTTCACGAAGCTGGGCTGGGCCGTGCGCGCCACCGCGCAGGACCGCGACGCCGCACAGCAGATGGGCGTGGACGTGAACCGCGTGAACCAGACCGTGTTCGCCATCGCCGCCGCACTGGGCGGGCTCTCGGGCCTGCTGGTGGGCATGTACTACAACAACATCAGCCCGGCGATGAGCTTCCAGGCCACGCTCAAGGGCGTGGTGGCCACGGTGGTCGGCGGCGTGGGCAACGTGCCAGGCGCCATCGTCGGCAGCCTGCTGCTGGGGCTCATCGAAAGCTACGGCGTGGCGATTCTCGGCACGCCGTACCGCAACCTCTTTGCCTTTGCGTTGCTGCTGGTCATCCTGGTGTGGAAGCCCAATGGCTTGTTCGGCCGCAAGCGTGTGCTGCCACCCGAGCCGCTCACCGGCACCTTCATCGCACCGAGCAAGCCGTGGCGCGTGCCGCCGCGCGTGTTGCTCGCGCTGTTCGCCGCGGCCGTGCTGTTGCCGCTGTTCGATCCGTCGCCTTACGTGCTGCAGACGCTCACCAACGCGTGGCTCTACGGTGCGCTCGCGTTGAGCCTCACGCTGGTGGCCGGCACCATCGGCCAGATCTCGCTGGGCCACGCGGGGCTGCTGGCCATCGGCGCGTACGCCTCCTCGCTGCTGGTGCTCGACCTGCACTTGCCCGTGGGCACGGGCATCGTGGTCGCGGGCGTGCTCACCTCGCTGATCGGCACGGCGCTGATCTTCCCGGCCTTCTGGCTGCGCGGGCACTACGTGTCGATCGCCACGCTGGGCATCGGCGAGATCGTGGCGCTCACCATCCTCAACTGGGAAAGCCTCACGCGCGGGCCGATCGGCGTCTCGGGCATTCCGCCGCTCTCGCTGTTCGGCCGCGATGCGTCGTCGAACGAAGCGATCTATTGGGCCTCGTTCGGTGCGCTGGTGCTGCTGGCCCTGCTGCAGTGGCGCCTCTTGCGCTCGCACCTGGGCCGCACCTTCCGCGCCGTGCGCGAAGACGAGGTGGCCGCGCGCGCCTACGGCGTGAGCCCCGACCGCTACAAGGCGCTGGCCTTCGGCTTCGGCGGCTTCGCGGCCGGCGTGAGCGGGGCTTTCACCGCGCACATGTACTCGTACATCAACCACGAGACCTTCGGCTCGCAGATCTCGATCCTTGCGCTCACGATGGTGATCCTCGGCGGGCTCGGGAACATCAGCGGCGCGCTGCTGGGTGCGGTCGCGCTCGTGAGCCTGCCGGAGCTGTTCCGCGTGACGGCCGAGTACCGCATGTTGATCTACGGCGTTGCGCTCCTGCTCCTGATTCGTTTCCGTCCCCAAGGCCTGCTCGGCACCGTCTGAAAGAACCACCAAACACCATGAGCCACCTCAACGACTACCTCGCCGAGAAACGCACCGCCGTGCTGGCCCGCAACGCCGCCGTCGCGGCCGGCACCGCACAGCCCTCGCAGCTCAAGGCCAGCGTGCGCGCCGAAGGCCGCAGCGGCGTGCGCCGGCTGCGCATCCGCGAGCACCAGGTCATCAGCGACAGCCCGCCCGATTTCGCGGGCTACAACCTCGGCCCGAGTTCGCCCGAGCTGCAGCTGGGCGTGCTCGGCACCTGCGTGACGCACATCTTCCTGATCCAGGCGGCCGAACGCCAGGTGCCGCTCGAAAGCCTCGAGGTCGAGGTGACCGGTGTCATCGATCCGCGCGGCGGCAAGCCGGGCCACGAGCAGACGCCGATCTGGCCGCACGAGATCGGCTACACCGTGCACATCGATTCGCCCGCCAGCCGCGAGGAGATCGACGCGCTGTTCGAAGCGGTGGAGCGCAACTGCCCCATCCTCAATCTGCTGCGCAACCCGCAGACGATCCGCGCCGATGTGAAGCTCGTGAATTCGAAGGCGAAGGTCGCCGATGCCATCGCTGCTTGAGGTCCGCGGCCTCGTGCGCCGCTTCGGCGGGCTCACGGCCGTCAACGCCGTCGACCTGCAGGTGGGCGAGGGCGAACTGCTGAGCGTGATCGGCCCGAACGGTGCCGGCAAGACCACGCTGTTCAACCTCGTCACCGGCCTCGACAAGCCCGACGCCGGGCAGGTGCGCTTCGACGGTCACGACATCACCGGCCTGCCCGCGCAAGAGCTCGCACAGCGCGGCCTGGCGCGCACCTTCCAGCACGGGCGCGTGTTCGCGAACCTCTCGGTGCTCGACAACGTGCTGGTCGGCGCGCACACGCGGCTGCGCGCCGTGAAACCGCGCGTGGGCGGCGTGCCGGGCCTCGGTGCGCTGGCCGAGCTGGCGCTTGCGCTGGTGCAACCGAGTGCCGTGCGACGCGAGGAAGAAGCGCTGCGCGACGAGGCGCGCGAGATCATCGCGCTCTTCGGCGAACGCCTCACGCCGCGCACCGACCATCCGGCCTACAGCCTCTCGTACGCCAACCGCCGCCGCGTGGAGATCGCGCGCGCCCTCGCGTTGCGACCGCGCCTGCTGCTGCTCGACGAACCCACGGCCGGCATGAACGAGAGCGAGACGGCCGAGATGCTGGAGATCATTCGCGGCCTCAAGGCGCGCGGCCAGACCATCCTGCTGATCGAGCACAAGCTCGACCTCGTGATGCAGCTGTCCGACCGCGTGGCCGTGCTCGACGATGGCCGCAAGATCGCCGAAGGCCTGCCCGACGACGTGCGCAACGACCCCGCGGTGATCGAGGCCTACCTCGGCCATCGCCAGGTCGGCGAAACGCAGGAAGAAGCGGTGCCCGCATGATCGCCACCGTCGCGCGCACCGGCCTGTCGCCTTCCTCTCTCTGGGGAGAGGGGAGAAACGACGACCTGCCTGAACGCGCCGTCACGCAGGCGCCAGCGAGTGCTGTTGCGCCCCTGCTGCAGCTCAAGAAAGTCAACAGCTTCTACGGCCCCGTGCAGGCGCACTTCGATCTCGACATTGAAGTGCGCAAGGGCCAGATCGTCAGCCTGCTCGGCGGCAATGCGAGCGGCAAGTCGACCACGATGAAGATCGTGCTCGGCCTGCTCAAGCCGCGCTCGGGCGAAGTCACGTTCAACGGCGAGTCGACGCTCGGCCTGAGCACGCCGCAGATCATCCGCAAGGGCATCGGCTCGGTGCCCGAGGCGCGCCGCCTGTTCCCCGCGATGACCGTGCGCGAGAACCTGCTCATGGGCGCCTATGCGCGCCGCGACCGCGCGGGCGTGGCCGACGACCTGGAACGCATGCTCGAGCTGTTCCCGCGCGTGGCGCAGCGCCTGGGCTTCCTGGCCGGCACGCTTTCGGGCGGCGAGCAGCAGATGGTGGCCATGGCGCGAGCGCTCATGGGCCGGCCGCAGCTGCTGTGCATGGACGAACCCACCATGGGCCTGTCGCCGCTGTACGTCGACAAGGTGCTCGAGCTCATCGCGCGCATCAACGCGCAGGGCGTCTCGGTCTTCATGGTCGAGCAGAACGCCAGCCTCGCGCTGCAGATCGCGCACCACGGCTACGTGCTGCAGACGGGCCGCATCGTGCTCTCGGGCCCGGCGCGCGCGCTGCTGGCCGACGCGCGCATCCGCGACGCCTACCTGGGCGGCGAGGGCGCTGCCCGCACCGCCTCCTGACGACGACGCTCCTTTTCCTGCGAGGAAGACCTTCACCATGCCCCTGACCCTCGACCACGTCGTGATCGCCGTGCACGACCTCGAACGCGCCATTGCCGACTACGCCGCGCTCGGCTTCCACGTGCTGCGCGGCGGCGACCATCCGGGCCGCAGCACGCACAACGCGCTCGTCGTCTTCAGCGACGGCAGCTACTTCGAACTCATCGCGTGGCGCGAACCGGCGCCCGCCGAGCGCTGGTGGCAGCTGCTGCAGCGGCACGGCGAAGGCATCGTCGATTTCGCCTTGCTGCCGCGCGACACCGCCGTCACCGTGGCCGATGCGAAGGCGCGCGGCCTCGTGCTCGAAGGCCCGCTCGACGGCGGGCGCGTGCGCCCCGACGGCGAACACCTGCGCTGGCAGACCGCGCGCGCCCCGTCGGCCGACCTGCCATTCCTGTGCGGCGACCTCACGCGGCGCGCCCTGCGCGTGCCCGAGGGCGCCGCGCGCGTGCATCCCAACGGCGTGCTCGGCGTGGCCAGCCTGGCCATCGCCGTGCGCGACCTCGACGCCACGCTGGCGCGCTACCGCGCCTTGCTGGGCACGGTCTCCGACGACACGAGCACGCACATCGGCGAACCCGTGGCCGTGCCTGCCAGCCAGGTGCGCGTGGCCGTGATCGCGCTGGGCAGCAGCGTGCTCGTGCTGTCGTCGCCGCGCGACCGTGCTCCGGCGGCGGAGCTGGGCGGCGACGCGCTCGCACAGCGCCTCGCGGTGCGCGGCGAGGGCCCCTATGCGCTGGTGCTGCACACCAACCGGCCGCAATCGACCGGCACCTTCGACCTCGCACGTGCGCACGGCGCGTGGATCGAACTCGACCTGCCGCCGGTGGACGCGCTGGAGGCGCAAGGCCGCGTGCGCGCCGACGCGGCGAACAGCACGGTGAGCGGGTAGGGCGCAGCCCCTTACCTGGCGCCCAGGTGCGCCTTGCGCAGCGCGGCCGCGGGCGCGCGTGAAGTCCGTCACGCGCGTGCAGGACAACACGCCGCGCGGATACCTGCGCTTACCGGATTTCATCTGACGGTGACCTGACGCACCCGAAGCAGACACACGCGCTGCACAGAATGGAGGCGTCATCACAGACACACCAAAGGAGTTCCAGATGATCTTCCGTACCAAGCGCTTCACCACTGCCGCCGTTGCGGCGCTCGCAATGTCCCTGGCAGCAGGCAGCGTGCTGGCGCAAGATCGCCGGGGCGACGACCACCGCCCGGGCGGCGGCCGCTACGAGCAGCGCGATGACCACCGTCCTGGCGGCGGTCGTTATGACCAGCGCGACGACCATCGCGGGCATCGCGGCCCTCACGCCGGCTACCGCGGCGACCAAGACTTCCGCGACGGCCGCCAGTTCGACCGCCGGGGCTTCCCGCAGCCGCACACCGAGTGGCGCCGAGGCGGCCGCGTGCCGGCCGAGTACCGGGGCCGCAACTACGTGGTGAACGACTGGCGCGCCTACCGCCTGCAGCAGCCGCCGCGCGGCTACCAGTGGGTGGGCGTGGGTGGCGACTACGTGCTCGCGGCCATTGCCACCGGCCTCATCGCGCAGATCATCGCGGGTCAGTAAGCCTTCGCACTGCGCTCGCACCGCGCACATGCAAAAACCGCCACAGGAGACTGTGGCGGTTTTTCTTTGGGGAACTGGGAGAGGGGCTTGTCAGGCCACCGCGGTGGCGGCCGATTGGGCGCACACGTTGCGCCCGGTGATGGTGAGGCGCAAACCGCCGCCATGCCATTCGAGCCAGTTGAGATCGACGTAGGCGTCGATGTCGCGATCGTCGATGCGATCGGCCTGGCGGCTTTGCAGCAGCTCGACCGTGGCGGGCAGGGCACGTTTCAGGCGTTCGCGCTTCTCCGCTGCATCGGCCGCCTTTTGGGCGGCCCGGGTGGCCTGTAGTTGCTGCTGCTGCTGCGAAGTCGATGCCATTGCTGATCCGTTCCGGAAGCCAAGGAATTAACCCGAATGTACGCCGCTTGTGTGAAGCTGCGCGCATTCTTTTCAACCCTGGAGCCGGAAGTGTCGATTTCGTTGCGCTTGAGCTAAATCTCGTAGTGAGACACCTTGACCTCGTCGCCCAAGGCCTTCTCGACAATCGCGCGCGTCAACGTCGGCGCAAACGACTCGATGAACGCGTAGACATATTTGCGCAGGTAGGTGCCGCGCCGCACCGCGAGCTTCGTGAGGTTGATGCCGAACAGCCGCCCCGCATCGAGCGCGCGCAGCTGCGTGTCGCGCTCGGCCTCGTAGGCCACGCCGGCCACGATGCCCACGCCAAGGCCCAGCTGCACATAGGTCTTGATGACGTCGGCGTCCATCGCGGCCAGCACGATGTTGGGCTGCAGGCCGCGCTGCTCGAAGGCCTCGTCGATGCGCGAGCGGCCAGTGAAGCCCGTGTCGTAGGTGATCAGCGGGTGCTGCGTGAGCGCCTCCAGCGTGAGCGGCGCGTCGAGCAGCGGATGCCCTGGCGGCACGATCACCGAGTGCGTCCAGCGGTAGCAGGGCAGGGCGACCAGCTGCGGGTAGTCGCCCAGCGCCTCGGTGGCGATGCCCACGTCGGCCTCGCCGTCGAGCAGCATCTGCGCGATCTGCTTGGGCGAGCCCTGGTGCAGGTGCAGTTTCACGTTCGGGAACTGTGCACGGAATTCCTGCACCGCCACCGGCATCGCATAGCGCGCCTGCGAGTGCGTGGCCGCCACCGAGAGCAGGCCGCTTTGCTGCGCCACGAACTCCTGGCCCGCGTGCTTGAGGTTGCTGCTCTCCATCAGCATGCGTTCGATGATCGGCAGCACGTGGCCGCCGGGCTCGGTGAGGCCCGTGAGCCGCTTGCCGGCCCGCACGAAGAGCTCGATGCCGAGCTCTTCCTCGAGTTCGCGGATCTGCCGGCTCACGCCGGGCTGCGAGGTGTGAAGGGTGTGGGCGACCTCGGTCAGGTTGAAGCCGCAACGAACGGCCTCGCGTACCGAGCGCAGTTGTTGAAAGTTCATCGGGCGCGCAGGAGGTGAAAAGAGGTCCGGACCCCGGGTCGGGGCCGACCGGCGATTCTCGGCACAAGCGCTTATGCGGGGAACGATGCGTTTGTTGGTTTCACATGAGCAAAACATCTATGAAGCTTTCTGCGTGGGGAGATTGATATTTCGCACGACTGTGCTAAAGTCCGTCGCATGGACGCCAAGACCCAGAAAAGCGAACTCACCCGTGCCGCCATCGTCGGCGCGGCGATGCACCTCGCGCTGGCCGAGGGGCTGGAAGCCATCTCGCTGCAGGCCGTGGCGAGCCGGCTGGGGCTGTCCAAGAGCGGCGTGTTCTCGCGCGTGGGCTCGCGCGAGGCGCTGCAGAAGGCCGTCATCGAGGAGTACGGCCGCGGCTTCCTGGCCGAGGTGTTCGTGCCCGCGATGCAGAAGCCCAAGGGCCTGCCCCGCCTCAACGACATCGTCGCGCGCTGGATCGCCCGCACGCGCGACGTCGAAGCGCAGAACGGCTGCCTCTACGTGGCCGGTGCCTTCGAGTTCGACGACCGCGAAGGCGAACTGCGCGACCTGCTCTTCGACGAGATCACGCGCTGGCGTGCCGCGCTGCGCCGTACGGTGCTGCAGGCGGTCGAGACCGGCGAGCTCCAGGCCGACACCGATCCGGCCCAGCTCGTGAGCGAGATCAACGGGATCATGATGAATCAGCTGCACGACGCGCGCTTCCTGCGCGACGGGCATGCGGCTGAGCGCGCGGGCCAGACCTGGCAGCGCCTTCTTTCCAGCTACCGCGCCTGAGGCGCACCCGCAGACGACGGCCACCGCCTCTTCGTTTGCCTTAATTTCGCACCACCGTGCGATAAAAAAGGAGAAGCACCATGCTGATCATTGCCCTCTTTCTCGCCGCCTATGCGGTGCTCCTCGGTGTGCGCGGCGTGCAGGACACGCTGCGCAGCCTGCCGCGCAGCAACCAGGACTGGGTCTGGTACTGAGCCCCCCGAACGAAAGCCTTCCTCATGACCACCACCACCCACACCACCGCCCCCGTGGGCTACTACAGCGCCAGCCCGTTGATGCGCGCGATGCGCTTCGGCCTCGGCGCGTCGCAGCGCCTGTGGCCTGCCCTCGGCGTGCGCGCGGCCTACCGCGTGTTCGGCACGCCGCTGCCGCCCAAATGGCTGTACCGGGGCCAGCAGCCCGGTGCCGACTGGCGCCGCGAGGCTTGGTCCTTCGAAGACGCCAACCTCGGCATCTACCACCTCGCCGCGCAGGACTCGGGCGCCGAGTCGGCACCGGTCGTGCTGCTGGTGCACGGCTGGGGCGGCCACGCGGGCCAGATGCTGCCGCTGGCGCAGGCCGTCGCAGCGCAAGGCCTGCGGCCCGTGCTGCTGGAGATGCCGGCCCACGGCCGCAGCGCGGGCACGGCCAGCAACCTGCCGCAGTTCGCGCGCGCCATCGACTACGTGGCGGCGCGGCTCGGCGCCGACGGGCATGTGCTGCGCGCGGCGGTCGCGCATTCGCTGGGGGCCAATGCGCTGGCCTATGCGGCGGGGCGCGGGCTGCCGGCGCAGCGGCTGGTGCTGCTGGCGCCGCCCGCCTCGCCGCGCGAGTACACGCGCTACTTCGCGCAGGTGTTCGGCCTCAGCGAGCGCACGCGGGCTGGCATGCAGCGCCTGATCGAGGCGCGCGAGGGCATCCTGATGCAGCAGCTCGAGCCCGCCGCCGTGGGCCCGCGCATCGCGCAGCCGACACTCATCGTGCATGACCGCGACGACCGCGTGAACCGCTTCGCCGATGCCGAGGCCTTTCGCGATGCGATCGCCGGCGCGCGGCTCTTTCCCACTCAGGGCTGGGGCCATCGCCGCATCCTGAAAGAGCAGGCCGTGCTCGCGCAGGTCACGCAGTTCCTGGCGTAGCGGCCGGCGGTCACGTGCGCGTGAAACGGCGCCCCTAAACTGGGCGCCACCACCCATGGCCTTCGCCATGGACGACACACGCACCGACCACACATGGGCAATCGTTCCTGGCTCTATCTCGAACACAGTCTTCCCGACACCGAAGAAGCATCGGCCGACGAAATCGCCGAAGCCAACAACAACTTTCCCGTGCTCTGGCAGCTCCTGCTGGCCGATGGCGCGGCCGGCGACGCCATCGACCACCAGCGCGTCTTCGGCGATGCCGGCACCGACAACCTCGCCAGCGACGCGCATGCCGCGCTCGCGCGCATCCGGCAGCTGCACGCCTTTGTCGAGCGGCACCCGATGCTGCACACGCTGCCGCAGATCGCGCTGCAGTTCGAGGCCGTGGCGCAGCACCTGGCCGAGCTGATCGACGACACGCCGGAGGGCAGCGCGCCGCGCTTTTCCGCCAACCTCGACGAGCTGTCCTGGCTGGGCGGCGATGCGGATGGCGAGGGCTTCATCGAGCGAAACCGCCGCGAGTGCAATGCACTGTGGGCCGAGGTGCGGCGCTGCATCGACAGCGGCAACCACCCGGGCGTGGACGCGGCATTGGGCATCCAGCGCTTCGCGGACTGGGAGGCCTGGGCCTGGCAGTTTGGCTTCGGTGGGATGTCGCATCCGTACTTCGACGGCTACGAGGCGCCGCGCGACGAGCGATTTGCCGATTTCGAACCCGAAGAAGATGAAGACGACGGCGAACGCCCCGACTACGACAACCACCTGGGCGAGGACCTCTGGCGCTTCGAGGTCGACGGCCGCTGGGGCGTGATGCGCGTGGTGTACGACGACGACGGGCGCAGCCAGCGCACCACCGTGGTCGAGCCTGCGTGGGACGACATCCGCTACGCCGGCGCCGACGATCCGCGCCTGCTCTGGATCTCGCAGGGCGAGCGCTCCGGCCTGCTGCATGCCGACGCCGAGGCACCGCGCGTGCTGCTCGAGCCGCAGCTCGACGAGGTCTGGGTCTTCGAGGGCGACATCGCCACGGCGCTGGTCGGCGATCACGTCGGCCTGCTGCGCACCGACGGCAGCTGGCTGCTCGCGCCCTCGGTCGACGAGGTCTGGAGCTTTGTCGAAGGCCGCGTGCGCGCCCGCGTGGGCGAGCGCATCGGGTACATCGACCTGCAGGGCCAATGGACGATTTCGCCCCGGTTCGAAGAAGCCGAAGACTTCACGCCCTTCGGCCTCGCGCCCGCGCGGAGTGACGAGGGCGGTTGGGGGCTGGTGGGCGCGGACGGCGAATGGGCCGTGCCGCCGGATTTCGAAAGCCTGCAGTGGCGCCATGACTGGGAGGGCTTCGACGCCAAGCGCGACGGCAAGAGCGGGCTGCTGGATGCGCAAGGCCGCGTCGCGATCGAGCCGGTCTACGAACAGGTCGACCTGCTCGAGGAATACCCGATCGAGATCCTGACGACCGAAGACACCGATCCGTCGAACGAGCGCGGCGTCCCGGCCCGGCCGAAGCGCTTCGCCGTGGAACGCGCCGACGGCCTGTGCGGCCTGGTCGATGGGCAGGGCCGCGCGCTCGTGCCCTTCGACTACGGCCGCTTCGAAACCCTGGAACCGCTGACCGGCGAGGAGCGCGGGCACGCCATGGTCCGGCGCGACCTGGTGCGCGTGGCGTCCAAGGGCGGGCGCACGGCGAAGAACGCGCCGTGGCTGCGCGGCATCTACGACGTGGCCGCCGGCCGCGAGCTGGTGCCGTGCCGGCACCGCACGCTCCAGCCGCTGGCCTGGGGCACGCAGGACATCGGCTGGCTGGTCGCCGATCCGGTGCCGCGCAGCGCGAAGGTCGAGAAGGGGCAACTCGCCGTGGGCGTGCTGCGCGCCGATGGCACCGTGCTGCACCCGCAGGCCTACCCGTGGATCACCGCCGCCTTGTCGGTCGCCGACGGCTGGATGGCCGTCGCGGTCCGCTCGCAGCTGTGCAAGCGCTGGAGCGCGGGCGAGCCGGTGCAGGCCGCGCGCAACGACAACGGCCTGTACGTCTGGTTGCACGCCGACGGCCGCGAGCAGGCGCACGCCGAGCACATGGCCGCGCGCCATGCCGCCGGCGACCTGCGGGCCGCCTACGAGCTGGCCTGCCATCTGCGCGACGGCGAGGGCATCGAGGCCGACCCGCGCGAAGCCCTGCGCTGGATGGCGCACGCTGCCGGCGTGCGCGCGCCCGGTGATGCTCCCGCAACCGCCTCACCCGATGGCCTGCCCGTGGCCATGTGCGAGCTCTCGAAGATGCTGCGCTGGGACACGGCGGGCCTCGGCGCCGAACCCGCCCTGGCGCGCGCGTGGCTGCTGCACGCCATCGCCCACGGCGGCGAGGACGACGCCGCCACGCACGCCCATCTCGGCTACATGCTGACGGAAGGCGAGGGGGGCGAGCGCGACCTGGAAGGCGGCATGCGGCACTACGAACGGGCCGCCAAGCACAACAACACGATGGCGCTCTACAACCTCGGCCTGGCGCACAAGCTCGGCGAACCGGGAGAGCCCGACCTGGCCCGCGCGATCGGCTACTTCCGCCGTGGCCACGAAGCCGGCGACGTCAGCGCCACGATGCAGCTCGGTCGCACGCTGTGCCTGCACGCAGGGGCGTTGGCCGAACAGGGCCAGGGAGAAGCGCAAGTGAAGGCCTTGTATGCCGAAGCCCTCTACGCGCTGCAGAAGGTGGCGGAGGACAGTACGCAGCGCCAGCAGGGCTGGGCCTGTTACGAGCTGGGCTGGATGCGCATGCAGGGCCAGGGCGCGCCGGAAGACGCGGCGGCCGCCGAGCGCTGGCTGCTCACCGGTGCCGCGCTCGATGACTGCGAAGAGAACCTGGAGAGCCAACGCGCCTGCGTGGAATCTTTGGCGGCGCAGTTCTACGGCGACCGCGAAAGTCCGCTCTTCGACGAGGACAAGGCCCGTGAGTGGGCGCAGCGGCTGGAGGCGCTGCCCGCTGCGGCCCCGGATCAACCGGCGTGAGCCGGTTGATCGGGGCTCTGGCGCTCAGCGCGCCGGAACCGGATCGGGCAGTTCGATCTTGATGTCCAGCACTTCGAGGTTGTCCTGGGTTTCCAGGTGCACCTTGATGTCGTCGGCGTTGATCGACACGTACTTGGAAATCACCGCCACCAGTTCGCGCTGGAGCTCGGGCAGGTAATCGGGGCGCTTCTTGCCGCTGAGGCTGGAGCGCTCGTGAGCGAGGATGATCTGCAGGCGCTCCTTGGCGACGCTCGCAGTCTTCTTCTTCTCACCAAGCAGGAACGAAAGAAACGACATGCCTACTTGCTCCCGAAAATCCGTTTGAAGAAGCCCGGCTTCTCGGCTTCGACAAAGCGCATCGGCTTGTCTTCGCCTAGGAAGCGCGCGACCACGTCGCTGTACGCCTGGGCCACGTCGGTGTCCTTGTCGTGGATGGCGGGCACGCCCTGGTTGGAGGCGTGCAGCACGCTTTCCGACTCGGGGATCACGCCGATCAGCTTGATGCGCAGGATGTCCTGGATGTCTTCCAGCGAGAGCATCTGGCCGCCGGCCACCCGGTTCGGGTTGTAGCGCGTGATCAGCAGGTGCTCCTTGATCGGCTCGCCGCCGTCCTTGGCGCGCTTGGTCTTGCTGCTGAGCATGCCCAGGATGCGGTCCGAGTCGCGCACCGAAGAGACTTCGGGATTGGTGACGATCAGCGCCTCGTCGGCGAAGTGCATCGCCATCATGGCGCCGGTCTCGATGCCCGCGGGGGAGTCGCAGACGATGTAGTCGAAGTCCATGGCGGCCAGGTCGGTCAGCACCTTCTCCACGCCGTCCTGCGACAGGGCTTCCTTGTCGCGCGTCTGCGAGGCGGCCAGCACGAACAGGTTGTCGCACTGCTTGTCCTTGATGAGCGCCTGGCTCAGGTTGGCCTCGCCCTGGATCACGTTGATCAGGTCGTACACCACGCGGCGTTCGCAGCCCATGATCAGGTCGAGATTGCGCAGGCCCACGTCGAAGTCGATCACGGCCGTCTTCTTGCCGGCGAGCGCAAGGCCCGACGCGAAGCTGGCGCTCGTGGTCGTCTTGCCGACGCCGCCCTTGCCCGAGGTCACCACCACAATTTTGGCCA
This sequence comes from Variovorax sp. V118, assembly GCF_041154445.1. GTDB lineage: Bacteria > Pseudomonadota > Gammaproteobacteria > Burkholderiales > Burkholderiaceae_C > Variovorax > Variovorax boronicumulans. Next base: position 83,490 of record NZ_AP028663.1, read on the forward strand.
TCGCCATTCCTTCTTGTTTCGATTCAGTTGTCGATTGATGCTCAGCGCTGCCGCGTTCCTGGTTTTTCATCAGGGAATCGCGTCGATCGCTATTTTTTTGCCGTCCAGGCGCACCTGGGCGGGCTTGCCCAGCACGGGCTCGGGCAGCGGCACTTCGTTCGTGCGGTAGATGCCCGCAATGGCCACCAGCTGCGCTTCCATGCAGGTCGAGAAGATCCGCGCCTCGGTGTTCCCGCGCGCGCCGGCAATGGCCTTGCCGCGCAGCGGCGCGTACACATGCACGTTGCCGTCGGCGATGACTTCGGCGCCGAAGCTCACGATGGCCGTCACCACCACGTCGCCGCCGCGCGCGTAGATCTGCTGGCCCGAGCGCAGCGGCTTGTCGATCAGCAGCGTGCCGTTGGCCGGCACCGGCAGCTCGCGCACGATCTGCGGGGCCTCCGACGGTGCGGGCGCCTCGGCGGGCGGGGCCGGTGGGCGGGGCGCGGGGGCCGCGGGCATGGCGGCCACTGACAGGCCGGCTTCACGTGCCGCGGCATGCTGCTCGGGGCTGCCGCCGCGCACGGCGATCGGCTGGGTCTGGTGGCGCGCCAGCAGGCTGCGCAGGGCGGCAAAGTCGATTTCGGGGGCGTCGGTGCCGCCCTCGGCCGCCAGTTCCTGCAGCAGCGAGAGGTCGATCACCACCGGCTCCTGCTCGAAGAAGTCGGGCGAATCCGCCAACTGGGCGTCGAGCGCCTCGGCCAGCACGTCGAGGTCGGCTGTCTTGAGGATCACTGCGATCAGCGGCAGTGTGGCGCTCTTGAATTCGAAAACCGCCTTGGTACGAGCGGCGGAAACATCGGCCATTGGAAAACGTGTGTGAACGTCGGTGCGAAAAGCGTTGGAGTCTAACGGGCGCCGGCCAAAGCCCGGTGACCGGCGCCGCGTTCACTGACCCCGCACAACAGTTATTGCACGAGGTTTCACTTTGTCTGCGCTCAGGCGTTGCGCGAACGGCCCAGCAGGGCGTAGACGATGATGGCCCCGAAAGTGGCGGTTCCGATGCCGCCCAGCGCGAAGTCGCCGAACTTCAGCGTGAAGTCGCCCGTGCCGATGATCAGCGTGATGGCGGCCACGATCAGGTTCTTGTTCTGCGAGAAATCGACCTTGTTGTCGACCCAGATCTTGGCGCCGGCAATGGCGATCAGGCCGAACACCACGATGCTCACGCCGCCCATCACCGGCAGCGGAATGGCCTGGATCAGCGCGCCGAACTTGGGGCTGAAGCCCAGGATGAGCGCAATGAAGGCCGCCACCACGAACACCGCCGTCGAGTAGATGCGGGTGGCCGCCATCACGCCGATGTTCTCGGCGTAGGTGGTCACGCCGGTGCCGCCCGCGGAACCGCTGATGACCGTGGCGATGCCGTCGCCGATGAAGGCGCGGCCCATGTACGGGTCGAGGTTGCGCCCGGTCATGGCCGTCACGGCCTTCAGGTGGCCGAGGTTTTCCGCCACCAGGATGATCGCCACGGGCGCGATCAGCAGCATCGCGTTGGCCGTGAACACCGGCGCCGTGAAGGTCGGCAGGCCGAACCAGGCCGCGTTGGCGATGCCGCTCAGGTCGACGGGCTTGCCCAGGCCCATGCCGTTGGTGAGCGCGGCGTACACCAGCGTGGCCAGGATCAGGCCGATGAGGATCAGCAGGCGCTGCACCATGCCGCGCGTGAACACCGCCACCAGGCCCACGCACAGGAAGGTCACGGCCTGCATCCACGAATCGAAGTTGCTGGCCGCCATGTTCTTGATGGGAATGCCCGCCAGGTTCAGCCCGATCACCGCCACCACGGCGCCCGTGACCACGGGCGGCATGAAGCGCTCGATCCAGCCCGTGCCCACGGCCTGCACGATGGCCCCGATCAGGATGTAGACCACCCCGCAGGCCACGATGCCGCCCAGGGCCACCGCGATGTTGGCGTTGGCCCCTTTGCCCGCGTAGCCGCTGGCCGCGATCACCACGCCGATGAAGGCGAAGCTCGAGCCCAGGTAGCTGGGCACCTTGCCGCCCGTCACGAGGTAGAAGATGAGCGTGCCGATGCCGCTCATCAGGATCGCGATGTTGGGGTTGAAGCCCATCAGGATCGGCGCCAGCACCGTGGCGCCGAACATGGCGATCACGTGCTGGATGCCCATGGCGCCCGTCTGCAGCCAGGGCAGCCGCTCGTCGGGCGCGATGACGGCGCCGTTGGCCAGTGTGGACACCGGCTTTTCAGTCCAGTTGAACATGTGTTTTCTTCTCCTCGGTTGGTGTGTGTTTGGGGGGTCGACGCGCTCCCTGGGGCGAGATTGTGGTCGATCCACCCCGTGCTGAACACGGGTGCCACCCGCAAGAGGCGTACCAGCGGGAGAAGAAAAAAGAACAAGCGCCCGGAAGGCGCGCCCGCGCTCAGCGCGGCTGCAGCACCGCCATGGTGATGCGCGAGACGCAGGTCAGCTCGCCCGCCTCGTTCGTCAGGTCGATCTGCCAGACCTGCGTGGTGCGCCCGCGGTGCACCGGCCGCGCCGTGCCAATGACCCAGCCGCTGGTGGCCGAGCGGATGTGGTTGGCGTTGATGTCCAGGCCCACGGCGCGGTCGCCCTCGGGGGCCGAGTAGTGCGCGCCGCAGGAGCCCAGCGTCTCGGCCAGCACCACCGACACGCCGCCGTGCAGGATGCCGTAGGGCTGGCGGGTGCGTTCGTCCACCGGCACGCGGGCGCGGATGAAGTCGTCGCCCACCTCCAGGAATTCGATGCCCAGGGCGGCCACGGCCGTGCCCACGTGGTTGGCGGTCAGCGATTCGACCGAGATCTCTTTCTTCCAGATACGCATGCAGGGGTCTCCGATACAGGGGGTGCGAGGGCACTATAGCGACGACGGCTGACAACCGCAGTCGCCTTTGCGTGCTACCTTGGGTCGATGACCTTCCCTTCGGTGCGGCGGTGGCTCCTGGGCTCGGTGGCGGTGCTGCTGCTGGGCATCGGCGCGCTGGCGCTCGTGGTGGCCGCGCGCCTGCCCGACGACGAGGAGGTGGCGGCCCGCATCGCCGCCGGCTTCTCGCAGCGCTACGGCGTCGAGCTGACGGTGGGCGGCGCCCACTGGTCGCTGTGGCCGGTGCCGGTGCTGGCGCTGTCCGAGCTGGCGACCGACCAGCCCCAGCCCATCACCCTGCGCCGCGTGAGCGTGCGGCTGCACCTGTGGCCGCTGCTGCTGCGCCGCGAGGTGGCCATCGACGAGATCGCGCTCGAGAGCCTGGTGCTGCCGCGCGCCTCGGTGCGCGCCTTCCGGGACAAGGGCCCCGAGCCGCAGGAAAGCGAGCGCATCGTGCCGCTGCCCGCGCCCTGGACCCTGGCGTCCGTGCCGGTGGAGCGCGTGCGCTGGCGCGACGTGGTCTGGATCGATCGCCGCGACATCGCGCTGGCCTACGACGGCGAGGTGACGTTTGACGACAACTGGCGCCCGCGCGAGCTGCGTCTGGAGCGCGCCGGCGCGGCCTCGCCCGTGCGCCTGCGGCTGGACCGCGAGGGCACGGAAGACCGCTGGCGCACCCGCATCGACGCCGGGGGCGGCACGTGGAACGGGCAGGCGCGGCTCGAGGTGCTGCCCGAGGGGCGGGGCTTGCGCGTGTCGGCCGAGCTCGATCCGCGGCAGGTCGACATCGAGGCGCTGGTGCAGGCCTTCGGGCGCCGCTCGGCGGTGGCGGGCAAGGTCTCGGGCCACACCTCGCTGGTGGCCGAGGCCCGCGAGGTGGGCGCGCTGGTGCGCGGCCTGCACACACGCACGACCTTCTCGGTGCAGCCCGCCACGCTGACCCGCCTCGACCTCGCCAAGGCCGTGACCACCGTCGGCATCAGCCGCGGCGGCACCACGGCACTGGACGAACTCACCGGCACGCTCGACACCCAGGGCACCGAAGACGGCATCGTGATGCGCTACACGAACCTCAAGGCACGCTCGGGCGTGCTCACCGCCAGCGGCAACCTGCGCCTCTTCAACCGCCAGATGTCGGGCGAGATGGCGGTGGACCTGGTCGACGGCGTGGTCGGCGTGCCGCTGAAGATCGGCGGCAGCGTGGCCGAGCCCGAGGTGTCGATGACCGGCGGCGCGCTCGCGGGAGCGGCGGTCGGCAGTGCGGTGCTGCCGGGGGTGGGCACGGCGATCGGGGCGCGTGTGGGGCAGCAGGTGGAGAAGCTGTTCGGCGGGGACGAGCCGGCGAAGAAGACGGCGCCGAAGCCGCCTGCATCGCAGCGCTGACTGGCCGCTGTTGGTTCAGGGCGTGTGCCCAGGCCACCGGGTACTTCCCTCCGCGAATGTCCCCCGGCCTGCGGCCTCCTCCTTGATTTCGCTGCGGGAAGCACCCGGTGTCCTGGGCACGGGACACGCTGTGGGTGCTCGCCGATCAGGAGAACGCCTTGATCACCGCCGGCACCGTCAGCACCGCCGTGTAGTAGCCCATGAATTGCACGCCCGTGTTGAAGCCGATGGCGCGCGACAGCAGGCCGCCGAGCAGACCCATCGTGAGGATCACCAGGAGGCCGAGCAGTTGGCCTTCCCACACGCTGATCACCACGATCAACCCGACGAAGGTCGCGATGATCGCCTCGTGGCTCACCTTGCGCGAGACGAACAGCGCCGCGCGGCGCGCGAAGTTCATGGTGAACGGATAGGCCACCAGCGCGGCCAGGATCACCGCCAGCATGCCGTAGCCCAGGAACTCCCAGTGGTTCAGCAGGTTGTGCAGGTTGTGGGTCTGGCCCGTGGCCGAATCGATGGTGAACACCGGCGGCGCATTGAACAGCGGCGCGGCGGGGCCGGCCGCCACGGGGCTCAGCGGCAGGCCGATGGCGATCAGCGGGATCAATGCTTCGGCGATGTAGGTGGCCTCGGTCACGCCGTTGCGCGCGGCCAGCGTGGTGGTGAGGCGGTGGTACGCATGCTTGATGCGCGAACCGACCAGCTCGCCCAGCACCACCGTCATCGCGACCGGGCTGAACACGAAGGTGGCGCTGGAGATCGCGGCGGTCGCGAAGGTCCACTTCACCTGGCCGCGGTCGAGCACCTTGAACGGGTTCGGGAAGTAGCCCGACCAGCCCTTCACGTCGGGCGCGAGCGAGAAGGTGCGGACCTTGTCGCGCTTCATGCGCGCACGCGCCGCGGGCGAGATCACCGAGAACAAATCGGCCACCAGCGGCCCGATGGCAATGCCCAGGAAGTAGCTGATGCTGAGCTTCACGCCGTACTTGCCCGTGAGCGCCTGCAGCGCGACGATGACCATCACGAACGGCACCAGCGTGGCCACCGAGGCCCAGCGCCCGCTCGAGAAATAGGCAATGGCCACGGCCGCCACCACGAAGATCCACGGCGCCGCCTTGGTGATGGCCGCGCCGTACGGCGCCAGCAGCACCGCGAACAGCACGGCCAGTGGCACCGCCAGAAAGGCCGCGATGATCGCGCCCGACACCATCTTGCGCAGCGCGATGTGCGGAACGCCCAGGTTGCGCAGCACGTTGGCGTCCTGCAGCAGCGGCGTGGCCATGGTGTCGCCCGGAATGCCCAGCAGCGCCGTGGGCACCGCGTGCGTCATGTGCTTGGCCACAGCCGCGGCCAGGAAGAAGGTGAACACGCCTTCGGGCGGCACGCCCAGCAGCACCACCAGCAGGGTGAGCGGTGCGAGCGTGGTGGTTTCGTCGGTGCCCGAGACGAGGCCGATGGCCGCGAACACGATGGCGCCCACGAGGCCCATGCCGGTGGCGACGAGGATCTGGTTGAACAGGGCAGCGTCGATCACGAGGCGGCTCCTTCGGCGGCCTTGGCGGCCTGGGGCTTGTACGACGCGAACAGCTCGTAGATCTCGAGCTCCTTCATCTCGCGCACCACCACCGGCGGCAGGTCGTCCACCGAGCCCAGGTCGCCGTGCTCGGCGGCCAGCTCGGCCAGCACCTCCTCGCGCCAGCGCGGATCGGCGGCGGTGCCTTCGACCACTTCGCGCTTGGGCGTGAAGAGCTTCGCGCAGATCACGCCCGAGACCACGCAGCCGCCCAGGCCCGCGAGCATCGCGTAGGCGCGCGCCAATTCAGGCGTGCTCACCACGCTCGCGAGCACGCGGCTCGCCACGAGATAGCCCGTGAGGCTCACCGCGACGCCGATCGCGATCGACCACGCGAGGTGGCCCAGGTCGGCCGTGTCGCCCCATATCTCCACCAGCCGCCAGCGGGCGGGCGTTGCACTGTCTGCGTTCATTCGAGTTGTCTCCGTCTGTGGTTGTGTGACGGCCGCGTGCGCGACCGCCGCGGTGTCGGCCGCGGACCGTGGTGCGGGAGGCTCCCGCGTTGCTTACTTCTTGCGCAGTGCGTCGAGCAGTGCCACGGCGCGGTCGGTGCGCACGTCGTGCTCGGCGGCCATCTGTCTGGCGATGGCGTCGATCTCGTCGCCGGTGGCGCCCGCGACCAGCGCGATGTTGCGGGCGTGCAGTGCCATGTGGCCGCGCTGGATGCCTTCGGTGGCGAGCGCGCGCAAGGCGCCGAGGTTCTGCGCGAGGCCGACGGCCACGGCGACTTCGCCGAGCTCCTGCGCCGACTTCACGTCGAGGATCTTCAGCGCGAGCCGTGCGAGCGGGTGCGTCTTCGTCGCGCCACCCACCAGGCCCACCGGCATCGGCATCTCGATGGTGCCGACCAGCGCGCCGCCCGCGTCCTTCTCCCACGTGGTGAGCGAGGTGTAGCGCCCGCTGCGGCAGGCGTACGCATGCGCGCCGGCTTCCACCGCGCGCCAGTCGTTGCCGGTCGCGACGATCACCGGGTCGATGCCGTTCATGATCCCCTTGTTGTGCGTCGCCGCGCGGTAGGGGTCGATGGCCGCGAAGGTGTAGGCGTCGATCACGCCCTCGACCACTTCTTCGCCGCTGCGCTCGCGCGTGGCCAGCACGGCGGGTGCGAGCCGCACGCGCGCACGCGACAGCCGCAGATCGGCCAGGTTCGACAGGATGCGCAGGCGCACCGTGCCGCCCGTGAGTTTTTCGACCAGCGGCGACACCGCCTCGGCCATCGTGTTGACCGTGTTCGCGCCCATCGCGTCGCGCACGTCGACGATCAGGTGCATCACCACCATCGCGCCGCGCGGCGTGTCGCCGAACACATGGACCTCGATGTCGCGGCAACCGCCGCCCAGGCCGATCAGCACCTTGTCGCGGCTGTTCGCCACGGCCAGGATTTCTTCGCGCGCACGCAGCAGCGCGAGCCGCGCACCGTACGGGTCGGTGATGCCGATCACCTGCACCTGCGCGCGCATCAGCGGCCCGGTGCTCGAGGCCTCGAAGCCGCCGCCTTCGCGCGCCAGCTTGGCCATGAAGGAGGCGGCGGCGACCACCGAGGGTTCTTCGACCGCCATCGGCACGAGGTAGTCGCGACCGTTCACGGTGAAGTTGCCGGCCACGCCCAGCGGCAGCTCGAAGGTGCCGATCACGTTCTCGACCATGCCGTTGGCGCGCTCCACGCCCAGCGCGCCGGGCTGGGCGAGCAGCGCCACCTCGTCGTCGGTGAGCGCGGCGGCCTGTGCGATGTGGGCCAGGCGTTGGGCGGGCGTGAGTGCGCGGAAATTGGGAATGCGGGAATCGGCGGCCATCGGTGCGTGTCTCTTCGGAAGGTGAATTCGGGAGCAGGCAATTTAGGCCGGCTGTACCGCCCGCGGAAGGCACAGTTTGGCGGGACAGTGCGGACAGTGGTGCGCCGCCACGCCTCGCTGTGTCACAGTCCAAACCCATGACCACGATCGCCGATTCGCTCGCCGACACCCTCGCGCGCCAGATCGCGAGCGGCGCCTACAAGGCCGGCGACAAGCTGCCCTCGCTGCGCGAACTCGCACAGCTGCACGGCTACGCCAAGAACACCGTGGTGGCTGCCTTCGAGCTGCTGGTGTCGCGCGGCCTCGTCGAGCCGCGGCGCGGTTCGGGCTACTACGTGCTGGCGCAGGCCACGGCTACGCCCAAGCCCGCCGAGGACGACGCCGGCAGCCTCGGCCGCGCGATGGACATCGTGTGGCTCATGCGCGAGCAGCTCAAGACGCAGCCCGATGCGGTGGCCGTGGGCGACGGCTTTCCGCCCGTCGAATGGCTGGCCGATGTGCGGCTGGACAAGTACCACCCGAAGGTCGTTCGCACGGGGCTCGGCGCGCTGTTCCGCTACGGCAGCCGCTTCGGCTATGCGCCATTGCGCGATCACCTCGTGCGCAAGCTCGCGGACTTCGGCATCGGCGCCGAGCCGCGGCAGATCGTGCTCACGCACGGCGCCAACGAGGCGATGGACATCGTCATCCGTTATTTCGTTCCGCCCGGCGGCAAGGTGCTGGTCGACGACCCGGGCTACTACCCGCTGTTCGGCAAGCTCAAGCTCGCGGGCGCGCAGATGCTGGCGGTGCCGCGCCTGGCCGACGGGCCCGACCTCGAGGTGCTGGAGCAGCTGCTCATCGCCGAACGGCCGCGCCTGTTCTTCACGCAGTCGCTCGCGCACAACCCCACGGGCTCCGACATCTCGCCGGCCAAGGCCTTTCGCGTGCTGCAGCTGGCGCAGAAGTACGACCTGCTGATCGTGGAGAACGACCCGCTGGCCGACTTCAAGCCGACGGCGCTGCCGCGGCTCTCGGCACTCGACCAGCTCGAGCGCACCATCTACATCGGCAGCTTTTCCAAGTCGTTCTCGGCCGCGCTGCGCGTGGGCTTCATCGCCTGCGGCGCCGACCTGGCGAGCGACCTGGCCGACCTGAAGGCGCTGATCCACGTGAGCAGCTCGGAGTACAGCGAGCGCACGGTCGACGTCATCCTGAGCGAGGGCCACTACCAGCGGCATCTCAAGCGGTTGCAGCAGCGGCTGGGCGAGGCCACGCGCGACGCGCTGAAGCTGTTCGACGCCGTGGACGCCGAGGTCTTCGCGCGCAGCCCGCAGTCGCTCTACATCTGGGCCGCGCTGCCCGGCGTGGACGACTCGCTGGCCTTCGCGAAGGAACTGCTGCCGCGCAAGATCGTGATGGCGCCGGGGCGCATCTTCAGCGTCGACTCGACGCAGGTCTCGCGCTGGTCGCGCTTCAACGTCGGCGCCATGGCCGACCCGCGCTTTGCGAAGGCGCTGCGCACCGCGTTGCGGCGGCGCGCCTGAACTAGCCCTTGAAGGTGCCGTGCCGGCCCGCGCCGCCGGCAAAGCGCGCGGCCCCGGCTTCGCCTTCGGCCGCGACGATCGGCACGCCCTGCGCGCCTTCGCGGCGCAGCGCCTCGGCCAGCGGCAGGTCCCACTGCTCGAAGGCGGAGCGCCTGTCGGCCAGCATGCATTGCTGCGGAAAGGCGGCGATCTGCCGCGCCAGTTCCTGTGCGGCGGCGAGTGCACCGCCCGGCGGCGTGGTGCGGTTCACCAGGCCCATCGCCAGCGCCTCGGCGGCGGGCACCGGGCGGCCCGTGAGGATCAGGTCGAGCGCGCGCCCCATGCCCACGAGGCGCGGCAGCCGCACGGTGCCGCCGTCGATCAGCGGCACGCCCCAGCGGCGGCAGAACACGCCGAACACCGCGTCGTCGTCGGCCACGCGCAGGTCGGCCAGCAGCGCCAGCTCGAGCCCGCCCGCCACCGCGTAGCCGTTCACTGCCGCGATCAGCGGCTTGGACAGCGCCATGCGCGTCGGGCCCATCGGGCCGGCGCCGCCGCCGTCGGGGTCGAGCTCGTTGCGGCGGGCCGGATCACCGACCGCGCCCAGGTCGGCACCCGCGCAGAAATGGCCGCCCGCGCCTGTCAGCACGGCCACGCGCAGCGCGTCGTCGGCCTCGAAGCGTTCGAAGGCCGCGCGCAACGCGGCGGCCACCACGCCGTCCACGGCGTTGCGTTTGTCGGGACGGTTCAGCGTGAGCGTGCAGACGGGGCCGTCCGCTTCGAAGGTCACGCAGGGTGGGGTGGACATGGCGGAGTCTCCGGGAAGGTGAGGTGGTGGGGCGATCCGGCCATCGTAGAAAACATTCCCGGGTTCTCCAACCCCGCCGTGTTCAGGTGGCGCGGATCACGTCCGCATCGCCCGGCGCCAGCGCATGCAGCCGCGCCACCTCGGCCGCGCGCCGCGTGAGCACGGCGCGCTGGTTGATGTAGCCCTTGTCGGTGATCTCGCCCGCATCGAGGCTGGGCGGTTCGGCCAGCACCAGCGCGCAGGCCGGGCACTGCGACGAGCCCGCACCTTCGTCGCGCAGGGCGCGCAGCACCCCGGCGATGCGCGCGGCTAATGCTCCCGGCGCAAGGGCGGCGCCTTGCGGGCCGGCGAACACCAGCATGCCGATCGCGTCGCGGTCGTGGCCTGTGAGCACGATGTCCTGCACATGCGGCGCCAGCAGCGACACCAGCTTCACGCGCAGCGTACCCACCGACACCCAGGTGCCGGTCGAGAGCTTGAAGTCTTCCGCCACGCGGCCGTTGAAGATCACGCCCTGCGTCGGGTCGCCGGGGTTCGCGAGAAAGCCCGCGTCGCCGATGCGGTAGTAGCCCTCGGCGTCGAAGGCGCTGGCGGTCTCGCGCGGCGCGTCGCGGTAGCCGGGGAACACCGAGACGCCCTTGACGCGCATCTCCAGCTTCTCGCCGTTGGGCACGAACTTCAGTTCCAGCCCCGGCAGCGGCGCGCCGATGCAGCCGGCGCCGTCGAGCTGCCAGTGCGCGGAGGTGATGGCGGGTGAGGTCTCGGTCGCACCCCACGAGGTCGTGAGCCACAGCGGGCGCGTGGGGCGCACGCGCCGGGCCACCGCTTCGAGGCGTTGCCAGGTCGAAGGCGCGAGCGCCGCCGCCGCGTAGAAGGCCAGGCGCAGCCGCGAGAACACTTCGGCGGCGAGCGCGTCGTCGGCTTCGAGGAACGGCAGCAGCATGTCGAAGCCGCGCGGCACGTTGAACAGCAGCGTGGGTTTCACTTCGCGCAGGTTGCGCACGGTCTTCTCGATGAGCCCGGGCGCGGGCCGGCCCTCGTCGATGTAGAGCGCGCCGCCGTGGCACAGCACCATGTGCAGGTTGTGGTTCGCGCCGAAGGTGTGGCTCCACGGCAGCCAGTCGACGAGCACCGGCTTTTCCTGCGCGAGGAAGCGCCAGGTCTGCGCCATCATCTGCTGGTTGGCGCACAGCATGCGGTGCGTGTTGATCACCACCTTGGGCTGGCCGGTGGAGCCGGAGGTCAGCAGGTACTTGGCGTGCGTGTCGGGGCCCACGGCGGCGAAGGCCTGCATGACGGCGGGCGTTTCCTTCGCGTCGAGCAACTGGTCGAAAGCCAGCGCGCCCGGATGCGTGTCGGCATTGCGGCTGAACACTGTCACGGCCTCGATGCCGCAGCCGGCGAGCGATGCGCCGTACACCTTCGCGTCGGAGGCGTAGATCAGCCCGGGCTGCAGCGCCTTCAGCATGCCGTGCAGCCGCGACGGGTCTTTCGCCATGCGCGAGTAGGCACTCGACAGCGAACACGCCGTGCGGCCGATGTGCATCGTCGCGAGCATCAGCACGGCATGGTCGATGGCGTTGTCCGAGAGGATCACGACCGGGCGGCCCGGCGGCAGGTCCAGGTCGAGCAGGCCCTGCGCCACGGCGCCGACGGCGGCGCGCAGTGCGCGGTAGTCGAGCCTGCGCCAGCCTTCGCCCGTCTCATCGCGCTCGGCAAAGGCCAGCGCATCGGGCGTCTCGCGCGCCCAGCGCTCGATCCATTCGCCGATGCAGCGCGCATACGGCTGCAGAACCGTTGGCGAGCGCAGCACGAACGAGCCGTCGTCGAAGTCGATGCGCACCGTGCGGGGCGGTGCGACCAGGGTGTCGTCGAGAAGGAAGTCGGTCATGTCAATCCAGCGTACCCGTCTCGGCCTTGGCGCGAATCAGGTTCAACAGCAGGGTGTCGCGCGCGGCTTCGAGGTCGGCGGTGTGGCGCGTGCCGAGTTCTTCGTCCACGCCTTGCACCACCTGCTGCTTCAACGCGTGCGTCATCGACGGCGCGCCCAGGTCCTTCCACCAGTCTTCGATGGGCCCGCCCAGGTGCGCCAGCAGATGCTCGATGCCGCCCGCGCCGCCCGAGAGGTGAAGGTTCATGAACGGTCCCATCACGGCCCAGCGCAGGCCGGGGCCGTGCGCGATGGCGGTGTCGATGTCGGCCACGCTGGCTACGCCTTCGTTGACGAGGTGGAACGCCTCGCGCCACAGCGCGGCTTGCAGCCGGTTCGCGATGTGGCCTTTCACCTCGCGCTTCACGTGGATCGGCCGCTTGCCGATGGCCGCGTAGAAGGCCATCGTGCGGGCGATGGCGTCGGGCGAGGTCTGCTCGCCGCCGATCACCTCCACCAGCGGAATCAGGTGCGGCGGGTTGAACGGATGCCCCAGCACCACGCGCTGCGGGTGCGCGCAGCCCGACTGCACGCCACTGATCGCCAGGCCCGACGAGCTCGACGCGAGGACCGTCTCCGGCGGTGCGGCGGCGTCCATGCGGCGGAACAGGTCGATCTTGAAATCCATGCGCTCGGGGCCGTTCTCCTGCACGAAGTCGGCCACGGCCACGGCGTCTTCCAGGCTGTCGTGAAAGCGCAGGCGATCGACCGAGGCGCCCTCGGCCAGGCCGAAGCGTTCCAGCGTCGGCCAGTGCTGCGCCACGGCGGCGCGCAGCCGGTCTTCGGCGCCGGGCGAGGGGTCGGTCGCGTTCACGTCGAGCCCGTGCGCGAGGAAATGCGCGGCCCAGCTCGCGCCGATCACGCCGGTGCCGACGACGGCGACGCGCTTCACGTCGGTGGTGAGGTTCATGCCGATTTCCACCGCGCGCAGCGGCTCTCCGTCTTGGTGGTCCACGCGGCTTCGCCGGGGATGTTCTCGATCACCTTGTAATAGTCCCACGGCTCCTTCGACTCGGCTGGCGTCTTCACCTGCATGAGGTGCATGTCGTGCACCATGAGGCCGTCGTCGCGCAGCCAGCCGCCCTTGACGAACATGTCGTTGAACTTGGTCTTGCGCAGCTGCGCCATCACCTTGTCGGCGTCGTCGCTGCCCGCGGCCTTCACGGCCTGCAGGTACTGCAGTGCGGCGGAGTAGTCGCCGGCATGGAAGGAGGAGGGCATGCGCTTGTGCTTGTCGAAGAAGCGCCGCGCCCAGGCGCGCGACTCGGGGCTCTGGTTCCAGTACCAGCTGTCGGTGAGGTACATGCCCTGCGAAGCCTTCAGGCCCAGCGCGTGCACGTCGTTGATGGTGATGATCATGCCGGCGAGTTTCATGTTCTTGCTGATGCCGAACTCCGCCGCCGACTTGATGGCGTTCACCGTGTCGCCGCCTGCGTTGGCCAGGGCCAGCACCTGCGCCTTCGAGCTTTGCGCCTGCAGCATGAACGACGAGAAGTCGCTCGCGCCCAGCGGGTGCTTCACCGAACCCGCCACCGTGCCGCCGCTGGCCTGCACGGTCTTGGTGGCATCGCCTTGCAGCGCGGCGCCGAAGGCGTAGTCGGCCGCCACGAAGTACCAGCTCTTGCCGCCGGCCTTGACCACCGCGCTCGCCGTGCCGCGCGCCATGGCCACGGTGTCGTAGGCGTAGTGCACGGTGTAGGGCGAGCAGTATTCGTTGGTGAGGCTGGACGCGCCCGAGCCCACCACGAAGTACGGCTTCTTCTTGTCGGCCGCCACGCCGGCCATGGCAATGGCCGCGCCCGAGTTCACGCCGCCGATCAGCATGTCGACCTTGTTCACGTCGAACCATTCGCGCGCCTTGGCGGCGGCGATGTCGGGCTTGTTCTGGTGGTCGGCCGTGACCAGCTCGATCTTCTTGCCGTCGATGGCGCCGCCCATGTCGGCGATGGCCATGCGGATCGCCTCGGCGCCGGCCGGGCCGTCGTAGTCGCGGTACAGGCCCGACATGTCGCTGATGAAGCCGATGCGGATGGTGTCGTCGGACACCTGGGCCGATGCGCCCGATGCGAATGCGGCGGCGAGTGCGAGAGCCAGGGCGGTGCGGGGAATGTTCATGTGCGTGTCTCCGTTCGTTGTTCTCGTGCGTCTTCAGCCCAGCGCGAACTCGGGCCGCGGGCCGCCCACGCGCGGCAGGCCCATGATCTGGCGCGCCTCGGCCGGCGTCGCCACTTCCATGTCGAGCTCGCGGATCACGCGCACGATGCGCTCGGTGAGCTGCACGTTGGTGGCCAGCTCGCCGTGGCGGAAGTAGAGGTTGTCTTCCAGCCCCACGCGCGCGTGGCCGCCCAGCAGCAGCGCCGCCACGTTGGCCTCGAGCTGCGACATGCCGATGCCGCTCACGCCGAAGATGGCGCCCTTGGGCAGCGTGTCGACCATCATCTGCAGGTTGCGCGGCGAGTACGGCATCGCGTTCTGGAAGTTGCGGTGCACGTTCATCACCAGGTTGATGAAGTAGGGCTCGTCGTCATGGCCTTCCTCGATCAGCGTGGTCGTGTCCTGCAGGATGTGCGTGGGGCTGAACACCTCCCACTCGGGCTTGATGCCGCGCGCCTTCATGCCGGCGGCCAGCTCGCGCCCGCGCGTGATCGGCGTGTCCATCAGGATCTGCTTGCCCTCGAAGCTCAGGTTGAGCGTGGTGGCGTCCAGCGTGCACATCTCGGCGCCGGCGTCCATGCCCTTGATGCGCTCTTCCCATGCGATCTCCCAGCGATCGCCCGCCAGCGGTTTCACCATGTCGCCGTGCACGCCGCCGCCGGTGGAGTTGTTCAGCACGATGTCGCTGCCGAGCGCGCGGATGCGGCTGTTAATGTCGCGGTACACCTCGGCGTTGCAGGTGGCGCCGTCGTCGGGGCGGCGTGCGTGGATCGCCACCACGCTGGCGCCGGCGTTCCAGCAGCGCAGCACGTCGGCGGCGATCTCGGCGGGCTGGGTGGGGAGGTGGGGGTTCTGCGACTTGTGCGCCATGCCGCCGGTGGGGGCGATGGTCACGATCACTTTGCGCTTCGACATGCTCGGGAACTCCTGGTGTCTTTCATGGGGGCGCGCCATTATTTTTTGGAGTGCGTTTGTACTCAGTCATCGCGACGACATTCAGGGGCAGGGTTTACGCGGCGCCAGCCGCTAAAGTCGCCCCTGCGCCGTTGCGCACACAAGGAACCTCTCCATGAAATTTCTGCCCCTCGTGCTGGCCGCCGCAGCCGCGTTCACCGCCCTCGGCGCCGCCGCGCAACCCGCCGGCCCCGCCACCTGCGACGCCAAGCGCGAAGCCATCGGCCGCGACATCGAGATGGCCCAGTCCAAGGGCCAGAAGCAGCGCGTGCGCGGGCTCGAAACCGCGTTGGCGGAAGTGAACCGCCACTGCACCGACGCCAAGCTGGCGGCCGAGCACCAGAAGCGCATCCGCGCCCAGGAGCGCAAGGTGGCCGAGCGCGAGCGCGACCTGCGCGCGGCGCAGGAGAAGGGACGCGCCAGCAAGATCGCCGACCGCGAGAAGAAGCTGCACGAGGCGCAAGCCGAGCTGCAGCAGCTCAAGGGCGCGCAGTAAAAAAAGACAGCATGCCCTCGACCAAGCCGGCGATCCCCGCGGCCTCCCTGACCATTCCCCAGCTGCTGCAGGGCTCGGCCTGGTTTCCGCTGCTCGACGTGGGCGCGGGCGAGCGCGTGCTCGACGAGATGCGCGAGGTCGAGGTGGCCGCCGGCGCCGCGCTGTGCCGGCGCGGCGACACGCCGCTGCACTGGTACGGCACGCTCGAAGGGCTGCTCAAGTGGTCGATCACCTCCAGCGACGGCCGCTCGGTCACGCTGGGCGGGCTGTCGGTGGGCAGCTGGTTCGGCGAGGGCACGCTGCTGCGCGCCGTGCCGCGCTCGGCCGACATCATTGCGCTGCGGCCCAGCCGCGTGGCGCAGCTGCCGCTGGAGACCTTCGAGTGGCTGCACCGCACGCAGCGCGGCTTCGATCACTTCCTGCTGCAGCAGATCAACGAGCGGCTGCACTGGTTCATGGGCAGCTACGCCGCGCACCGGCTGCTCGACGCCGACAGCCAGGTGGCGCGCGCGCTGGCCGGCCTGTTCCACCCCTGGCTGCACCCGGGCAGCGAGCCGCACCTGCAGACCTCGCAGGAAGAAATCGCCAACCTGTCGGGCGTGTCGCGCCAGCGCTGCAACGCGGCGCTCAACCGGCTGAAGGAGGCCGGGTTCCTGCACATCGAGTACGGCGGCATCACCGTGACCGACCTCGAAGGCTTGCGCCGCTTCATCCAGGAGTGAATGACTCCCTCTCCCCGAAGGGAGAGGAAGCCGAAGCCGCTCAGCGCTTGTGGTGCGACGCCGCCAGCTCGTACACCGGCGTGTCGATCCCTTCCATGCGCGCCTTCAGCTGCAGCGCCAAAAACTGCGAGTAGTGGCGCGACTGGTGCAGGTTGCCGCCGTGGAACCACAGCTGGGGCACCTGTGTCGGCTTCCACATGTTGCGCAGCTCGCCCTCCCACGGACCCGGGTCCTTCGGCGTGTCGGAGCCCAGGCCCCAGCACTTGCCGACCTTGTCGGCGGTCTCGGGCGAGATCAGGTCGGCCAGCCAGCCGTTCATCGAGCCGTAGCCCGTGGCGTACACCAGCAGGTCGGCCGGCAGCTCGGTGCCATCGGTGAGCGTGACCGAGCGTTCGTTCACGCGCTCGATGTTCACGCCGCTCTTGAGGTGGATGCTGCCGTTGGCCACCAGCTCCGAGGCGCCCACGTCGATGTAGTAGCCCGAGCCGCGCCGCAGGTACTTCATGAACAGGCCCGAGCCGTCCACGCCGAAGTCGAGCAGGAAGCCGGCCTTCTCCAGCCGCGCGTACAGGTCGGCGTCGCGCTTCTTCATCTCCTCGTACACCGGGATATGGAAGGTGTGCATGATCTTGTAGGGCACCGAGGCGAAGATCAGGTCGCCCTTGTGGTGGTCGATGCCGCTCTTCACCGCTTGCTCGGAATACAGCCCGCCCAGCGCCAGCTCCATGAGCGACTGCGAGGGCGCGATGTGCGTGGACGAGCGCTGGACCATCGTCACGTCGGCGCCGTGCTCCCACAGCGCCGCGCAGATGTCGTGCGCCGAGTTGTTCGAGCCCAGCACCACGCACTTCTTGCCCGCGTAGGCCTCGGGCCCGGGGTGCTGGCTGGAGTGGTGCTGGTCGCCCAGGAAGTTCTCGGCGCCCGCCACCTTCGGCACGTTCGGGTAGCCCGACACGCCGAGCGCGAACACCAGCTGCTTCGGGCGCAGCGTCACGGGCTTGCCTTCGCGCTCCACCTGCACCTCCCAGCGCTGCGTGGCCTCGTCGAAGCGCGCCTTGGTCGCGTTCGTGGAACTCCAGTAGTTGAGCTCCATGATCTTCGTGTACATCTCGAGCCAGTCGCCGATCTTGTCCTTGGGCGCGAACACCGGCCAGTCGTCGGGGAAGGGCATGTAGGGCAGGTGGTCGTACCAGACCGGGTCGTGCAGGCACAGCGACTTGTAGCGCTTGCGCCAGGAGTCACCGGCCTTGGCGTTGCGCTCCACGATGATCGTCGGCACGCCCAGCCGCCGCAGCCGCGCCCCCAGCGCGATGCCACCCTGGCCGCCGCCGATGATCACCACCTCGGGCTGCTCGGTGTAGCCCAGCGCAGCCTCTTCGTCGCGGCGCTTCTCGAGCCAGTTCTTGCGGCCCTTGTGCACGCCGTGCTCGGCGCCCTTGATGCGGTTGTCGCCGGTCTTTTCCTCGAAGCCCTTCAGCTCGGTCATGGTGGTGAGCAGCGTCCAGGCCTTGCCATTGCGCAAGCGCAGGTGGCCGCGCCCGCGCGCCACGCGCGTCTCGAAGCCGAACCACGCATCGACCACGCCGTCGGCCTCGGTCGCCTCGCCTTCGAGCGCGAAGGCCGTGGGCTGCGTGTCGGCCAGGCGCGCCTGCAGCATCGCGCGGATGGCGCCCGCGCCTTCCTGCGTGCGGATGTTCCAGGTGAACGCGACGAGGTCGCGCCAGTAGCTGTCGGCCTCGAACAGCGAGACGGCCGCATCGATGTCGCCGCGTGCGAGCGCGGCGGCGAAGTCGGCCAGCCATTGGGCGGCGGCCCGGGTGGGGCCGGTGGTCGGGTCTGTCATTGCATGTCTCCGTTGTGTCGTTGAACGAATCGAATCGAATCGAATCGCGGCGCGGCAAGGCGCACGCAGGGTTCGTGGCGCAGCTTTCGTGCCGTGCGGAGGGCGACGAAGAATCAAGGGGTTGGCGGCGGTTTTGTCGCAGGCGGCTGTCGCTGTCTCACCGAGACTGAGACGATGCATGAGAATCTGAACGACGTATAAAATTGGACGACGTTCAAATTCAAGGGCCCCGAACCGTGATCGAACCAGACCCCCCAGGCCGCCGCGAGCGCCGCCGCACCCAGACGCTCGACCACGTCGCCGCCACCGCCATGCGCCTGTTCGAAGCCCAGGGCTACGACGCGACGACGATGGAGCAGATCGCGCAGCAGTCCGACGTGGCCAAGGGCACGCTCTACAACCACTTCCCGACCAAGGAAGCGATCCTGGCGCACTGGGTGCACCTCGAACTCGTGGTCGATGCGCAGCGCCTGCACGAGGCCATCGACCCGAAGGCGGGCTTCACGGCGCAGCTCACCGGCCTGCTCGACGCCTCGGCCGAATGGTCCGAGCGCTACCGGGCCTACCTGCTCGACTACTTCCGCTTTCGTTTCCTCAACATCGAGAGCGAACTCGGCGGCGGCGACCGCGGCACGCCGCGCGACCTGTCGGGGCTGCTCGAAGCGCTCATCGCCGCCGCCCAGCAGGCCGGCACGCTGCGTACCGACGTCTCGGCCGCGCACCTCGCGAGCCTGCTGCACCACCTGTACTTCGGCGCGCTGATGCGTTGGCTCACGCTGCCCGGCCTCGTGCTGCGCGACGAGTTCGCGGTGGTCGTCGAGCTCTTCGTCGGCGGCGCGCGCCCGGCCCCGAAGCCATCCGCTGCAAGGAGGCGTGCCCCATGAAACTCGCCGTGCTCACCTACGGCACCGAGGGCGACGCGCGCCCGCTCGCCGCGCTGTGCCGCGCGCTGGACGACGCAGGCCATGCGTCGGTGCTGCTGGCGGACGCGACCACGCTCGGCGCGGCCGAACGGCTCGGCGTGCGCTCGCAGGCGCTGGCCGGCGACATCCGGCAGGCGCTCGGCGGCGTCATCGCGCAGGGCGACAAACCGGCTGCCGCCGCCAAGGCGCTCGCGGACATCGCCAATGCCAACGCCACGCCCTGGCTGCGCCAGACCATCGAGGCCGCGCAGGGCTGCGACGCGATCGTCTGCGCGGGGCTCGCGGCCTTCGTGGGCCTGTCGGCGGCCGAGGCGCTGGGCGTGCCCGCCATCGGCGCGGGCATGTTCCCGCTCACGCCGACGGCCGCGTTCGCCTCGCCCTTTCTGCCGCCCGCCCGCGTGCCGCGCTTCTTGAACCGCGCGAGCCACCACCTCGTCAACGGGCTGCTCTGGCGCGCCTTCCGCCCGGCCGTGAACGCCGCGCGTGCCGAGGTGTGCGGCCTGCCGCCGCGCCGCGGCCTGTGGACCACGCACCCCGCGCTCTACGGCTATTCGCCGAGCCTGCTGCCGCGCCCCGCCGACTGGCCCGCCAATGCCGCCGTGTGCGGCCAGTGGCTCGCGCCCGCGCCCGACTGGCAGCCGCCGGCGGCGCTGCGCGACTTCCTCGCGGCCGGCGAGGCGCCCGTCTACATCGGCTTCGGCAGCATGACGGGCTTCGACAAGGCGCGGCTGCTCGCGGCCCTCGTCGACGGCATGGCCGGTCGGCGCGCGGTGCTGCATCCCGGATGGAGCGGCCTCGAAGTGGGGCAGCTGCCGCCGAACTTCCACGTCATCGGCGACACCCCGCACGACTGGCTGTTTCCGCAGATGGCGCTGGTGGTACATCACGGCGGCTCGGGCACCAGCCACTCGGCCGCGCGCGCGGGCGTGCCGTCGGTGGTCGTGCCCTTCGCGGGCGACCAGGCGTTCTGGGCGCACCACCTCGCGCAGGCGGGCGTGGCACCGCCTGCGGTGGCGGGTGCCCGGTTCGGCGCCGACGACCTGGCGCGCGGCATCGCCTTCGCGCACGACCCGCAGGTGCGCGCGCGGGCCCGGGCGCTGGGCGAACGCATGCGCGCGGAAGACGGCCTGGGCACGGCCGTGCGCGCGATCGCGCAGATCCTGAGGCGTTAACCGCGCTGCGGCGCCACGATGCCGAAGCGCTTCATGTGGCGGTACGCGGTGGCGCGGCTGATGCCGAGCGCCTGCGCGGCCCGCGCCACATGCCAGCGGTGGCGCTGCAGCGCGTCGAGCAGGCGCGTGGCGTCGGCGGCGCTGTCTTCATCGTCGACCGTGGAAGGCATGGCGTCGCGGTGGTCGAGCGACGGACGATGCGGCGCCAGGCGCAGCTCTTCGGGCGTGATGCTCGCGCCCGTGCAGAGCGCCAGCGCCAACCGCAGCACATTGCGCAACTCGCGCAGGTTGCCCGGCCAGTCATGCGCCATCAGCCGCAGCATTGCCGCCTCCGACAGCCGCGCGGTCGAGCCCATCGCCGCCGCCTCTTCATGGAACATCGCTTCGATCAGGTAGCGCCGGTCGCGCCGCGCGCGCAGCGGCGGCAGCTTCAGCACCGCGCCGCACAGGCGGTAGTAGAGGTCCTCGCGAAAGCGCCCGGCCGCGACCAGCGCCGACAGGTCGCGGTGCGTGGCCGCCACCACCGCAAGGTCCACGCGCTGCGGCGACTCGGCGCCCAGCGGCAGCACCTCGCCTTCGGACAGCACGCGCAGCAGCCGCGTCTGCAGCGCCATCGGCATGTCGCCAATCTCGTCGAGAAACAGCGTGCCGCGGTCGGCCTGCGCGATCAGGCCCTTCATGCCCTTGGCGCGGCCGCCCGTGAAGCTGCCGGGCGTGTAGCCGAAGAGCTCGCTCTCGATCAGCGAATCGGGAATGGCCGCGCAGTTCACCGCCACGAAGGGCAGCGCCGCACGCCGGCTCGCGCCATGCAGCGCGCGTGCCAGCACCTCCTTGCCGCTGCCGGTCTCGCCCTCGACCAGCACATGGATGCCGCGGTCCACGAGCCGGCGCGCCTGCGCGATCAGCTGCTGCATGGCAGGGTCGTCGTCGCCCGCGATGCGTTCGAGCGGCGGCAGGCGGTCCGAAGGCTGGGGCGCCGGTGATGTGGATGCAGTGACCGGCGAGCGCCGCAGGCGCGGCGCGATCAGCGAGGCGTGGTACTCGCCGCCGCCGGGCAGCAGCACCGTGTGCGCAAACGGCAGGGCCGACGCGCCGCCGTTGCCCAGGCGCCAGATCGCGTCCATCGGCAGGTGCAGCAGCTCCGACACCGCGCCGCCCAGCAGCGGTGGCTGGCGCCCCGAGAAGACCTCGCGCGCGCCCCCGTTGGCGCCCACCACCGTGCCGCCTTCGTCGAAGGCCAGCATGACTTCGCCCGCCACGTCGACCAGCCCGAAGGCGCTGCCCAGCCGCAGGATCCAGTGGCCGCGAAAGTGCCGCAGGAAGTCGGCGTCCTCGATCATCCGCGCGTAGATCGACACCAGGTGGCGCACCAGGTGCTGGCTCTCGCGCGCCTCGGGCGAGCGCAGCGCCGACACGTCGAGGATCGCCGTGAGCTTGCCGCTGTGGTCGAACAGCGGCGCCGTCGTGCAGGTGAGCGCGATGTGCGTGGCGTCGAAGTGCTCGGTCTGGTGGCAGGTCATCGGCTGGCGCTCGATGAGGCAGGTGCCCACGCCGCAGGTGCCGGCGTGCGCCTCGTTCCAGTCGGCGCCCAGGTACAGGCCGGCGCGGCGCAGCTGGTCGTCCCAGGCCGGGTTGCCGATGTAGTCGACCGTGATGCCCTCGGCATCGGTCAGCAGCACCATGTAGCCCAGCTCGGCCACGCGGCGGTAGATGTCTTCCATGCCCGCGCGCGCGGCGCGCAGGAAGTGCTCGAGCTGCTGCTGGTGCACGCGCACCTCCTGCGCCGGCAGGATGCGCGCGGGCGTCGGCCGCGACGGATCGAGCCCGTGGTCGCGCACGCAGCGCGCCCACGACTTGTGCACCAGGCTCGCCGCCGGATCGGCCCGCAGCGCCGTGCCGGTGGCGATCGAATAGACGTTGTCGATGTGGCGCGATTGCAGGGACGTCATGCGCAGCCTCGTGCGTGGAGTGGGCGCGGCACGGGGAGGGGCTGCGCAGCCGGACATGATTCGGCTGTCGCGCTGTCGCAGGACAGAGGTGAAACCCGGTGGAACGGACGTGTTACTCCCCCTCACATCGAGGGCAATGCCGCGCGATCCGCCGCCATTGCTTCACTGCGGCGGCTTCGCACGCTCGGCCAGCCGCTTGCGGTACTCGGTGGTCGTCAGGCCCGCGAAGCCCCAGTCGTCGGTGTCGATTTCCTCGATCACGATGTGCGTCCATTCCGGCGGCTTCTTCAGCACCCGTTCGAGCGTTTCCGTGAACTCGGCAATGACCTGGGTTTTCTGTTCGCGCGTGACGCCGTCGCGGGTGATCTTCAGGTTGATGAAAGGCATGGTGTGCTCCTTGGGTGAATGACTGAGGTGATTACCACTTGCCGGTGCTCATGCCGCCATCCACCGGCAGCACCACGCCCGTCGTGAAATCGGCGCTCGTGAGGTAGAGCACCGCATCGGCGATCTCCTGCACGGTCGCGATGCGGCCGGCGGGTGCCAGGCCGTTGAGGAATCCGTGCTGCTCGGGCGTGTACAGCGGCGTGTCCACGATGCCGG
The DNA here is from genome assembly GCF_041154445.1 of Variovorax sp. V118. GTDB lineage: Bacteria > Pseudomonadota > Gammaproteobacteria > Burkholderiales > Burkholderiaceae_C > Variovorax > Variovorax boronicumulans. Next base: position 106,184 of record NZ_AP028663.1, read on the forward strand.
GTGCCACCGCATTCACCTTGACGTTGTGCGGTGCGAGTTCGAGCGCCAGCGCGCGCGTCGCTGCATTGATGCCGCCCTTGATCAGCACCGGCAACACGGCCGGCACCTGCTGGTTCGGCTGCAGCGCGATGCTCGCCGTGATGTTGACGATGTGTCCCTGGCGGCGCGCGACCATGTGCTTTGCCGCGGCCTGCGAGGCGTAGACGAAGCCCTTGAGGTTCGTGGCCACCATTTGGTCGAGGTCGTCTTCGGTGTAGTCGACGAAAGGCTTCGCGTTGAAGATGCCCGCGTTGTTGACGAACACGTCGACCTGGCCGAAGCGCGCCACGGCGCGGTCGACGAGCTGCTGCGCCGTGTCGCGGCGGCCGATGTCGCCCGCCACGCCGAGAAGGCGCGCCGGGTTGCCGAGCTGCTTCGCGGCGGCTGCGAGCCGCTCTTCGGTGCGCGCATTCGCGACCACGTTGAAGCCGCGCGCGAGGTACGCCTGCGCAAGGCCCAGGCCGATGCCGCTCGAGGCACCGGTGATGACCACGGTGAGGGAAGAGTTGTCCTGCATGTCGGTTCTCCAGGGAAGTTGATGACGTGGGGAGAACTGTATTGATGACAGCGAAACAGATAAATCACTAGACTCGAACTTCACTTGATACACAAGGTAATCAATCCATGCAGCGGCAGTTCGGCGACATCCTTCTGGGCAGCATCGAGTTGTTCTGCCTCGCTGCGGAGAGCGGCGGCTTCACCTCGGCGGCACTCGCGGCCGGTGTGACGCCGGCGGCCGTGAGCCGATCGATCTCCCGGCTCGAGAAGCGGCTGGGATTGCGGCTTTTCGTGCGCACCACGCGCAGCGTGCGGCTCACCGACGCGGGCCGCTCCTACTTTGCACAGTGCCGACAGGCGCTGGCGCAGCTCGCCGAGGCCGAGCGCGAGGTGATGGGCCAGCAGGTGCTGCCTTCGGGCATGCTGCGCATCAGCGTGCCGACCACCTACGGCCACCACCGCATCCTGCCGATGCTGCCGGCGTTTCGCGAACGCTTTCCCGACATCCGGCTGCACGTGCACCTGAGCAACCGCAACATCGATTTCGTGGAAGAGGGCTACGACATGGCCGTGCGCGTGCGGGCCCAGCCCGACTCCACGCTGATTGCGCGGCACCTCGAGGATGCGGACCTGGTCGTGGTCGCCACGCGCAAATACCTGAGGAAGGCCGGCACGCCGCGCACGCTGGACGACCTCGCCGCGCACGAGTGCATCCAGTTCGAGCTGCCCAGCAGTGGCCGCCGCATCTCATGGCTCTTCAAGGAGAACGGCAAGGACCGCGAAGTCTTCGCGGACAGCGCCTACAGCTGTTCCGACGACGTGCTTGGCGGCGTCACGCTCGCGAAAAGCGGCGCCGGGTTGTTCCAGACCTACCGCTTCGTCGTGGAGAAGGAATTGGCGGACGGCTCGCTCATCGAGGTGCTGAAGCCCTTCGCGGGTCGTTCGCGGCCCTACACGCTGCTGTACCCGGACGGGCGCCACGTGCCGCTGCGCATGCGGGTGTTCATCGATTTCCTGATGGCGCAGCGGACCGGGTGACGCCCGCCACGCATGCTCACACGCCCAGCAGTTCCTCCAGCACCGTCGGCTCGGCCAGCAGATCCGCCGACGCCCCATGCCGCACGATCTGCCCCTTCTCCATCACCACCGCCAGGTCGGTGTGCGCGAGCACCTTGCGGTAGTCGCGGTCGACGATCAGCGTGGCGATGCCCGTCGCGCGGATCTCGCTGATCACGCGCCAGATCTCGGCCACGATCAGCGGCGCGAGGCCTTCGGTCGCTTCGTCGAGGATCAAGAGGCGCGGGTTGGTCATGAGCGCGCGGCCGATGGAGAGCATCTGCTGCTCGCCGCCCGACAGCTGCTGGCCGCCGTGCGAGAGCCGTTCCGACAGGCGTGGGAAGGTGGCCATCACGCGGTCGAAGGTCCAGGCGCGCTGGCCGTCGATGCCGGCGCGTTCGCTCATCACGAGGTTCTCGCGCACCGACAGGTTCGGGAAGATGCCGCGCCCTTCGGGCACATAGCCGATGCCCAGGCGTGCCATCTTCTCGGGCGGCAGGCCGGTGACGGTGCGGCCGTCGACCTGCACTTCGCCTGAAGCGGGCCGCACGTAGCCCATGATGGTGCGGATGAGCGTGGTCTTGCCCATGCCGTTGCGCCCGAGCAGGCCGACCGAGGTCGCCGCCGGAATGCCGGCATGCACGCCGCGCAGGATGTGGCTGTTGCCGTAGTAGGTGTTGAGGTCGCGAACGATCAGCATCAGTGTTGCTCCTCGCCGAGGTAGGCCGTGCGGACCTCGGGGTTCTCGCGAATTTCTTGTGGGTTGCCCGTGGCGATGACAGTGCCGTTCACCATCACCGTGATGCGGTCGGCGATGCGGAACACGGCGTCCATGTCGTGCTCCACCAGCAGGATGGCGTGCGTGGCCTTCAGCCGCGCGAGCAAGGTGAGCATGCGGTCGGTTTCTTCGGCGCCCATGCCGGCGAGCGGTTCGTCCAGCAGCAGCACGCGCGGGTGGGTGGCCAGGCACATCGCCACTTCGAGCTGGCGCTGCGCGCCGTGGCTCAGCGTGCCGGCGACGCGCCGGGCTTCGGCCGTGAGGCCGGCGGCTTCGAGCGCGGCATCGGCCGAGGCATTGCTGGTGGCGCAGCGCTGCGACGACTGCCAGATTGCCCAGGGCTTCGCCGTGGCGGCCTGCGCGGCGAGGCGGCAGTTCTCGTGCACCGTGAACTCCGGGAAGATGGTGGTGCGCTGGTAGCTGCGGCCCACGCCGTCGCGGGCGCGGCGCGACTGCGCGCGCGCGGTGATGTCCACGCCGTCGAGTGCGATGCGGCCTTCGGAGGCCTCGATCTCGCCCGAGAGCATGTTGATGAGCGTCGACTTGCCGGCGCCGTTGGTGCCGATCACCGCATGCACCTCGCCGATGTGCAGGTCGAGCGTGACGGCGTTGACGGCGGTGAGGCCACCGAAGCGGCGCGTGAGCTTGTCCACGGACAGCAGTGCGGTGGTCATGCGCCTCCCTTCGGCGACAGGCGCTGCACCAGGCCGATCAGGCCCTTGGGCAGCAGCGCAACGAACACGATGATGGCAATGCCCAGCGTGAGCTGCCAGTGGTCGGCCAGCGGGCCCATCACGGCGTGGGTGGAGAAGATTTCCTTCAGCAGCGTGAAGGCCACGGCGCCGATCACCGCGCCGCGCAGGTGGCCGAGGCCGCCCAGGATCACCATCAGCAGCACCTCGCCGGAGTTGTGCCAGGCCATCAGCTCGGGGTTGACCACGCCGTCGCGCGAGGCCAGCAAGAAGCCCGCAAGCCCGGCCAGCGCGCCCGCGAGCACGAAGGCCGCGAGTTTGTAGCCGTACACCGCGAAGCCCGCCGCGCGCATGCGCTGCTCGTTCACGCGGATGCCCGCGAGCGCCGCGCCGAAGCGCGAGCGGCGGATGAGCGCCAGCAGGCCGTAGGTGAACACCAGCGCCGCCAGCACCACGTAGAACAGCACCGTGCGGTTCTCCATGTCGAGCGCGCCGAGGGCCGGGCGCACGTACAGGTAGATGCCGTCGCTGCCGCCGCCGACCTTGGTGTCGTGGAACACGAAGAAGGCCATCTGCGCAAAGGCCAGCGTGACCATGATGAAGTACACGCCGCGCGTGCGCAGGCTCAGCGCGCCCACGAACAGCGCATACAGCGCCGCCGCGCCCATCGACAGCACGAGCAGCACTGCGAAGTTGCCGCCCTCGTTGCCCGAGGCCAGCACGGTGACGTACGCGCCGATGCCGTAGAAGGCCGCGTGGCCCAGGCTCACGAGCCCGGTCATGCCCACCAGCAGCTCCAGGCTGAGCGCGAAGATCGACAAAATCATCACCTTGACGATGAAGTCCGACGCGTAGTTGCCCAGCAGCGGGCCGGCCACGCCGAGCGCGATGGCGCACAGCACGGGCACGATGAAGGCACCACGCCGCGGCGACGAAGGTGCGGATGCAACCACCGGGTTCATGGCCGCCTCCCCATCAAGCCTTCGGGCTTCCAGATCAGCACGATGGCCATCAGGAGGTAGATGCCGATTCCCGCCAGGTCGGCGAAGAACACCTTGCCGAAGGTGTCGACAAAACCCACCAGCAGCGAGGCCACGAGCGCCCCGGTGATCGAGCCGATGCCGCCGATCACCACCAGCACGAAGCAGATGATGAGCACGCTCGCGCCCATGTTGGGGTACACCGACGACATCGGCGCGGCGATCATGCCGGCCAGCGCCGCCAGCGCCACGCCGGCCGCGAACACGATGCGGTACAGCCGCTTCACGTCGATGCCCAGGCCGCGCACCATGTCGCGGTTGCTGGCACCGGCGCGGATCATCATGCCCAGGCGCGTGCGGTTCACCACGTAGTACAGGCCCACGGCCAGCACGATGCAGGCGGCCGAGGCAAAGAGGCGATACCACGGGTAGCTCATGACGTTGCCCAGCGCGAAGCTGCCGTCCAGCCACGCGGGCACCTTCACGCCGTGCACGTCGTTGCCCACGAAGATGGAGCGCAGTTCCTCGAACACCAGGATGAGTCCGTAGGTCATGAGCACCTGCTGCAGGTGGTCGCGCTGGTAGAGGTAGCTGAAGAAGGCCCACTCCAGCACGTAGCCGAAGATCGCGGCCAGCACCACGCCGGCCACCAGCATCAGCAGGAACTGGTCGCCGAACAGCGGCGCCAGCGAGAACGCCATGTAGGCGCCGATCATGTAGAAGCTCCCGTGCGCGAGGTTGATGACGCCCATGATCCCGAAGATCAGCGTCAGCCCCGAGGCCACGAGAAAGAGCAGCAGGCCGTACTGAACGGAGTTCAGGCACTGCACGAGAAAGGTTCCGAAATCCACCGTGAGATCCCAGTTGGTTGTGGTTGCCGCAAGGCGGCTCGCAGCCCCGTGAAATGGATCGGGGCCGCGAGGGAACGAGAGAGAACCGAAGGCCCGTGGCCCGGCTTACATCCGGCAGCCGCGGGCGGGGTCCGAGAGGCCCTTGATGGCCGTGCTCACCAACTTGTTTTCCTTGCCCTCGACCTTGCGCAGGTAGATGTCCTGCACCGGGTTGTGCGACTTGCTTACCGTGAAGGTGCCGCGCGGGCTGTCGATCTTGGCCTTCTCGATCGCGCCCGTGAACTCGGCCTTCTTCGAGATGTCGCCCTTGGTGGCGGCCAGGCCCACGCCCAGCATCTGCGCGGCGTCGTAGCCCTGCACCGCGTACACGTCGGGCTGCAGCTTGAACGACTTGGCGTACGCCACGCGGAAGGCGTTGTCGCGCGGGGTGTTCAGGCCATCGGCGTAGTGCAGCGTGGTGAGCATGCCTTGCGCCGATTCGCCCTGCGCGTCGAGCGTGCCGTCGGTCAGGAAGCCGGGGCCGTACAGCGGGATGGTCTTGTTCAGGCCGGCGGCCTGGTAGTCCTTGACGAACTTCACCGCGCCGCCGCCCGCGAAGAAGGCGTACACCGCATCGGGCTTGGCCGCCGCGATCTCGGTCAGCAGGGCCTGGAACTCCACGTTGGGGAAGGGCAGGGTGAGCTGCTTGTCGACCTTGCCGCCGTTTTTCTCGAAGCCTTCCTTGAAGCCGTTGACCGACTCTTCGCCGGCCGCGTACTTCCAGGTGATGGTCATGACCTTCTTCTTGCCCTGCTGCTTGGCCGCCACTTCGCCCATGGCGAACGCCGGCTGCCAGTTGCTGAACGAGCTGCGGAAGATGTTGGGCGCGCACATGGGGCCCGTCACCGCGTCGGCGCCGGCGTTGGGCACGATGAGCACGGTGCCGCTTTCCTTGGCGGCCTTGGCCATGGCCATGGCCACGCCCGAGTGCACGGTGCCCACGATCACGTCGACGTTGTCGCGCTTGATGAGCTTGTTGACGTTGTCGGTGGCCTTGGCCGGGTCGGACTCGTCGTCGACCTTGAAGTATTCGATCTCGCGGCCGGCCAGCTTGCCGCCCTGCTGTTCCACGTAGAGCTTGAAGCCGTTTTCAATGGCCACGCCCAGGGCGGTGTAGGTACCGCTGTAGGGCAGCATGAGGCCGACCTTGAGCTTGCCGGTGCCTTGTGCGCCGGCCGCGGAGGCCAGGGCGGCGAGGGCGATGGCCGTGAGCGCCAGGCGCGCGGTGCGAAGGTTCGTCATGGTGTCTGTCTCCTGTTGTTGGTGATGAAAGAAGCGGTCGCGACGATGACACGATCCGGCTGATCGCGATGCGGGGAATGCCCGCATTCAGGGATTTCGAGCAGCTCGCAAATCCCACCGACGCGCGGTGCGATGTCGCGGATCTGCGCGAGCGTGCCGTACTCGTCGTCGATGCCCTGCACCGCGAGCACGGGGCAGCGGATCGTGGCCAGCTCGGCCTCGATGTTCCAGTCGCGAAAAGGCGGGTGCAGCCAGATGCGGTTCCAGCCCCAGAAGGCCGAGTCGGCGCTGTCGTGGTAGCGGCCGAGCTTGGCGGGCAGGTCGGTCGTGCGGTAGGCGGTGCGCGCGATCTCGATGTTCGCGACGGTCTTGTCTTCCACGAAGATGTGCGGCGCGAGCACCACGAGGCCCGCGACCCTGTCGGAAAAGCGCGAGGCGTACAGCAGCGAGATCGAGCCGCCGTCGCTGTGGCCGAAGAGCCAGGGTTTTTCGTCGCCGAGCTTCAGCGCGTCGAACAGCGCGGGCAGCACCTCGTGCGCCTGGCGGTGCATGAAGTCGACGTCCCAGATCTCGTCGTCGGCGCGCGGCGTGGAGCGCCCGTAACCGGGGCGCGAGAAGACGAGCCCGCGCGCGCCGGCGGCCTCGCACACTTGGGCGGGAAAGTCCTTCCACATCGCGACGGAGCCCAGGCCCTCGTGCAGGAACACGATGAGCGGAGCGTCGGCGCCGCGTTCGGGGGCGATCCACTGGCACTCGATGCGCACGGTGCGCCCGCGCCAGTCGATGGTGGCGAAGTCGGTGGCAACCGTCGGCGTGCTCATGCCTGCTTCTCGCGTTCGCGCAGCCGGAAGCGCTGGATCTTGCCGGTGGCCGTCTTCGGCAACTCGCTCACGAACTCCAGGAAGCGCGGGTACTTGTAGGGCGCCAGGCGCTCCTTCACAAAGGCCTTGAGCTCGTCCTCGGTGGCCGCGGCGCCGTCCTTCAGCACGACGAAGGCCTTGGTCTTCGTGAGCCCGTCGGCGTCGTCCTTGCCGATGACGGCGGCCTCGAGCACGGCGGGGTGCTGCATCAGCGTGGCCTCGACCTCGAAGGGCGAGACGTAGATGCCGCTGACCTTGAGCATGTCGTCGCTGCGGCCCGCATAGGTGAAGTAGCCGTCGGCGTCGCGCGTGTACTTGTCGCCGCTCTTGGTCCAGCCGCCCTGGAAGGTGTCGCGCGATTTCTCGCGGTTGCACCAGTACATGAGCGCGGAGCTCGGGCCGCGGATGTACAGGTCGCCCACCTCGCCGTCGGGCACGGGGCGGCCATCTTCGCCGCGCAGCTCGACCTCGTAGCCGTCCACCGGCTTGCCCGTGGTGCCGTAGCGCACGTCGCCGGGGCGGTTGGAGATGAAGATGTGCAGCATCTCGGTCGAACCGATGCCGTCGATGATCTCGCAGCCGAAGTGCGCCTTGAAGCGCTGCGCGATCTCGCCGGGCAGTGCCTCGCCAGCCGACGAGCACATGCGCAGCGCCACGGCTTCGCGCGCGGGCAGCTTCGGCGAGGCGAGCATGCCCGCGAAGCCGGTGGGCGCGCCGAAGAACACGGTGGGCTTGTGCTCGGTCCAGCGGCGGAAGGTGGCATCGGGCGTGGGCCGCTCGGCCATCAGCACGACGGTGGCACCCACCGACAGCGGGAAGGTCAGTGCATTGCCCAAGCCGTACGCGAAGTACATCTTGGCGGCCGAGAAGCACACGTCGTCTTCGATGAGGCCGAGCACGGGCTTGCCGTAGAGCTCGGCGGTCCACCACAGGTTGGCGTGCGTGTGCACCGTGCCCTTGGGCTTGCCGGTGGAGCCGGAGGAATAGAGCCAGAAGCCGGGATCGTCCGACGCGGTGAGTGCGGGGGCGGCCAGCGGCTCGACGGCGGCGAGCGCGGCTTCGAACTCTTGTGCGCCCTCGGGCAGCGGGCCCGTCGGTTGCGACACGAACAGCGTCTGCACTTCATGACCGCCGCGCGCCATCGCATCTTGCAAGGTCGGCAGCAGCGCGCCCGACACCAGCACCGCCTGCGCGCGGCTGTGGTCGAGCATGTAGGCGTAGTCGTCGGGCGTGAGCAGCGTGTTCACCGCCACGGGCACGATGCCTGCGTAGAGGCAGCCCAGGAAACTCACGGGCCAGTCGTTGCCGTCGAGCATGAGCAGCAGCACGCGCTCTTCGCGGCGGATGCCCGCGGCCTTCAGCGCGGCGGCCAGGCGGCGCGCGCGGTCTTCGAGCTGGCCGTAGCCCAGCGTGCCGCGGTCGTCGATGTAGGCGGTGCGTGCGGCGCGGCCGCGGTTGAGGGCGAACAGGTGTTCGGCAAAGTTGAATCGTGCGGGCAGGCTGCTGTTCATCGTGTGTCTCCTTGGGGCCTGTGCGTGGCGCTAGAGGCCGAGCGCGGCGAGCACGCCGGGGCTCGCCTGCACCGCGCTCCTGCGGTGATAGAAATCGAGCGCGCGCAGGCCGCCCAGTTCGGCGCCACCGCCCGCGCGGCCGGGGCCGCCGTGCATCGACATCGGCATCACGTTGCCGTGGCCGGTGTGGGCCTGCGCCACCTCGGGCGTGATGACGTGCACGCGGCCGTGGCTCGGCGCGACCGACAGCGCGGCCTGGGCGAGCGCGGCATCGTCGCTGCCGTACAGCGAGGTGACGAGCGAACCCTGCCCACGGTGCGCGAGCGCGATGCCGTGCGCCAGGTCGTTGTAGGGCAGCAGCGTGGCGACCGGGCCGAACACTTCCACGTCGTGCACGCGCTGTGCCGCATCGGCGTCGCGCGCGCCCAGCAGCACGGGGCCGATGCAGGCGGCCACGGCGGGGTCGGCGTCGATGAGGGGCTTGTTGCGGCCGTCGTGCAGTACGGTGGTCTGCGCGGCCAGCGCGTCGAGGCCTTCGCGCACCGCGTTCAGCTGCGCGCGGCTCACGAGCGAGCCCATGCGCACGCCCTCGTTGCGCGGGTTGCCGACCGTGACACCCGCGAGCTTGGCGCCGATGGCTTCGGCGGCGGCGTCGTACACCTCGGCCGGCACCAGGATGCGGCGGATGGCGGTGCACTTCTGGCCCGACTTGACCGTCATCTCGCGCACCACTTCGCGCACGAGCAGGTTGAACGCCTCGCTACCGGGCGCGGCGCCGGGCAGCAGCAGGGCGCTGTTGAGGCTGTCGGCCTCAATGTTCACGCGCACCGAGCGCTCGGCCACGGCCAGGTGCGACCGGATGAGGGCGGCCGTCTCGGCCGAGCCGGTGAACGAGACCACGTCGAAGGGCTGCAGCTGGTCCATCAGGCCGGCCGAGCTGCCGCAGATGACCGACAGCGCGCCGGCCGGCAGCACGCCCGCATCGACCACGTCTTTCACCATGCGCTGCGTGAGCCAGGCGGTGGCCGTGGCGGGCTTCACGATCACGGGCACGCCCGACAACAGCGCGGGCGCGGCCTTTTCCCACAGGCCCCACGAGGGGAAGTTGAAGGCGTTGATGAACAGCGCCACGCCGTGCGTCGGCACCTGCAGGTGCTGCGACTGGAACACGGGCTCCTTGCCGAGCTTCACGGCCTCGCCGTCGCGCAGCGCGCGCACGTCGCCGAGCGCATCGCCCCATTTGGCGTACTGGCCCAGCGTGAAGATCGCGCCGTCGATGTCGACGGCCGAGTCGTTCTTCACCGTGCCGCAGTTCGCGGTGGCGATCTCGTAGTACGCGTCGCGGTTCGCCTGCAGCACCTTCACGATGGCAGCGAGCAGGCCGGCGCGTTGGCGGTAGGTGAGGGCGCGCAGCGCGCGGCCGCCTTGCTCACGCGCAAAGGCGAAGGCTTCGGGCAGGTCGAGGCCGGTGGCGTCGACGCGCGCGAGTTCGGTGCCGAGCACCGGGTCGAACAGGGGCGTGCCGGCGCCCGTGCCGCTTTGCCAGCGGCCGGCGACGTGGTTGGCGAGAAGCTCAGTCATTGGATAGGGTCTCAATGGGGGTCGATCGGGGAACACCGCGGAACCGGCTTTGCCGGGCCGCTGGTGTTGCCCCCTGCAAGGGGGTTGGAGGCCACACGCAGTGGGCAAGCCTGGGGGTGTGCTTCATGCCGTGAACTTGATCTGCCCTTCGGGCAGCAGGTAGAGGACGAGCGCGCGGCCCTGGGCCACGGTCGGGCGGTGTGCGGTGCCGGGTCCGTAGACGCACCAGCCCGCGGGCCGGCCGTCGAAGGTGGCGGCGGGGGTGTCGTCCAGCGGCATGATCAGGTCGATTTCGCCGTTGGGGTGCGCGTGGTGCGGGCCGGCGAGGTCCTGCATGTCGACCACGTCGACCGAGAAGCGGTGCAGCGCGTCCTCGGCCTTGAAGACGCGGCCGTACTTGATGCCGCCGCCTTCGCGATCGCACAGCCAGCCTTCGGCGACGCCGCCGATGCAGGCCTGGCGCAGTTGCGCAAAACGGGCGCTGCCGGCGCCGTGGGTGGCGTTGAGCCACTGGTCGAGCGTGGCGTCCAGCGGCTGGCCGGCGATCTCGGCGGTCAGGTCGGCGATCAGCTGGTGAAATGCCGCCTTGCCGGTGGCGGGCGTGGGGGTGTCGGACATCGTGGGCCTCGAACGGATGAACTATCGTCTTCTTGCAGGAAGTCTGCGCGTGCAGTATCTTGCGTGTGATCGAACAATAAGCAGCGAGACAACAGGTGTCAAGCAATATAGTGCATCTATGGTGTTTACCCTGAGCGCGCACAATCCCGGCGAAGAACGAGGAATGGCATGAACGAGCATGTAGACGCGGTGCTGGCCACCGCGCCCGAGGGCGGCACCGGCAACAACCACGGCGCCGCCGTGGCCGGGGAGGCCAAGAACCCGCTGCTGGTGGCATTGGGCGACCGCGTGCGCAACCTGCGCGCGCAGCGCGGCCTCACGCGCAAGGCGGTGGCCCTGGCGGCCGACGTGTCGGAGCGCCACCTGGCGAACCTGGAGTACGGCATCGGCAACGCATCGATCCTGGTGCTGCAGCAGGTGGCCGGGGCGCTGCACTGCTCGCTGGCCGAGCTGGTGGGCGACGTGACGACCAGCTCGCCCGAGTGGCTGCTGATCCGCGAATTGCTCGAGCACCGCAGCGAAGCCGACCTGCGCCGCGTGCGCGTGGCGCTGGGCGAGATGCTGGGCACGGCCTCGGTCGACCCGGCGCGGCACCGGCGCATCGCGCTCGTGGGGCTGCGCGGCGCGGGCAAGTCGACGCTGGGCCAGATGCTGGCCGAAGACCTCGAGATTCCATTCATCGAACTGAGCCGCGAGATCGAGAAGCTGGCGGGCTGCAGCGTGCGCGAAATCCACGACCTGTACGGCACCAACGCCTACCGCCGCTACGAGCGCCGCGCGCTGGAAGAAGCGGTTCAGATCTACAGCGAGGTGGTCATCGCCACGCCCGGCGGCATCGTGTCCGACCCGGCCACCTTCAACGAGCTGCTCGCCCACTGCACCACGGTGTGGCTGCAGGCCGCGCCCGAGGAGCACATGGGCCGCGTGGCCGCGCAGGGCGACACCCGCCCGATGGCGGCCAGCAAGGAGGCCATGGAAGACCTGCGCCGCATCCTGAATGGCCGCGCTGCCTTCTATTCGAAGGCCGACCTGTCGGTCGATACCAGTGGGAAGACGTTGCCGCAGAGCTTCCAGGCGCTGCGCGCGGTTGCCCGGCAGTCGATGGGGCTGGCCTGAGTTTTCCGCTTGCTGGCGTTGGCGGCGTCGTTCAGGGCGACGCTCACGCCGACGGGGTACCTTGCTCCGCGAATGTCCCCCGGGGCTTCGCCCCTCCTCCTTGATTTCGCTGCGCAAGGCACCCCATCGGCGTGAGCGTGGGCAGTGCGGTGGTTGATCGGCCGTGACCCGGCCGCGTGCCCCGTGCGCAGGGCACTGGGTGCTTCCCGCAGCGAAATCAAGGAGGAGGGCGAAGCCCGGGGGACATTCGCGGAGGGAAGCACCCGGTGTCCTGCGCACACCCCCTGACCCGTCGCGCACCCATACATCTTTGAAATCTGAAAAAAAGCACAACAGGCATTGACTTGCCTGTTTGCATGCAGCATGATGCATGTCATCGGAACAAGGAAGTGCATTATTATTCCTGTTCACGGTTTTCTGAACACAGCCCCACAGGAGACTTCCGCATGACCGACACCACGCTCCAGGCGCCCCAGCGCGTCGACTACCGCATCGAACCCGCCCAGTACCGCCACTGGTCGCTGAGCTTCGACGGCGCCATTGCGCGCCTCACGCTCGACATCGCGGAAGACGGCGGCATCCGCCCCGGCTACAAGCTCAAGCTCAACAGCTACGACCTGGGCGTGGACATCGAGCTGAACGATGCGCTCAACCGCATTCGCTTCGAGCACCCCGAAGTGCGCAGCGTGATCGTCACCAGCGGCAAGGACCGCATCTTCTGCTCCGGCGCCAACATCTTCATGCTCGGCGTTTCCAGCCACGCCTGGAAGGTGAACTTCTGCAAGTTCACCAACGAGACGCGCAACGGCATGGAAGACACCTCCAGGCACTCGGGCCTGAAGTTCCTCGCGGCCGTGAACGGCGCTTGCGCCGGCGGCGGCTACGAACTGGCACTGGCCTGCGACGAAATTTTGCTGGTCGACGACCGCTCTTCTTCCGTCTCGCTGCCCGAAGTGCCCCTGCTCGGCGTGCTGCCCGGCACCGGCGGCCTGACCCGCGTGACCGACAAACGCCACGTGCGCCACGACCTCGCCGACATCTTCTGCACCAGCGTCGAAGGCGTGCGCGGCCAGCGCGCGGTCGACTGGCGCCTGGTCGATGCCGTGGCCAAGCCCGCGCAGTTCCCCGCCGCCGTGCAGGAACGCGCCACCCAACTCGCCGCCGGCAGCGACCGCCCCGCCGGCGCCAAGGGCGTGGCCCTGACCCGCGTCGAACGCACCGACAGCGCCGACGGCATCGCGTATGCCAACGTCAACGTGCAGATCGATCGCAGCAAGCGAACCGCGACGATCACCGTGAAGGCGTCCACCGGCGCGCAGCCGGCCGACATCGCCGCCATCGAAGCCGCCGGCGCCGCCTGGTGGCCGCTGGCCGTGTGCCGCGAGCTCGACGACGCCATCCTCAACCTGCGCACCAACGAACTCGACGTCGGCACCTGGCTGCTCAAGACCGAAGGCGATGCCGCCGCCGTGCTCGCATCGGATGCCGTGATGTTCGCGAACAAAGACCACTGGCTGGTGCGCGAAACCATTGGCGCGCTGCGCCGCACGCTGGCGCGCCTCGATGTGTCGTCGCGCAGCCTCTTCGCGCTGGTCGAGGCCGGCTCATGCTTCGCCGGCACGCTGGCCGAGCTGGCCTTCGCGGCCGACCGCACCTACATGCTCGCGCTGCCCGACGACGCCGCACGCGCACCCAAGCTCACGCTCAACGAATTCAACTTCGGCGTCTTCCCGATGGTGAACGACCAGAGCCGCCTGCAGCGCCGCTTCTATGAAGAGGCCGCGCCGCTCGAGGCCGCGCGCGCCGCCGCCGGCCAGGCGCTCGACGCCGACGAGGCCGTGAAGCTCGGCCTCGTGACCGCCGCGCCCGACGACATCGACTGGGACGACGAGATCCGCATCGCCATCGAAGAGCGTGCCGCCATGTCGCCCGACGCACTCACCGGCCTCGAAGCCAACCTGCGCTTCGCGAGCAAGGAGAACATGGCCACCCGCATCTTCGGCCGCCTCACGGCCTGGCAGAACTGGATCTTCAACCGCCCCAACGCTGTCGGCGAAAAGGGCGCGCTGAAGGTCTACGGCACCGGCCAGAAAGCCGGCTTCGACCTGAACCGCGTTTGAGCACCCAGCAGTCCGCACAACCCAAGGAACAACGATGAGCACGATCAACTACAGCGAGAAGATCCCCAACAACGTCAACCTCGGCGAAGACCGCACGCTGCAGCGCGCGCTCGAAGGCTGGCAGCCCAACTTCATCAACTGGTGGGACGACGTGGGCCCCGAAGGCTCCACCAACCACGAGGTGTACCTGCGCACGGCCGTGAGCGTCGATCCGCAGGGCTGGGCCCAGTTCGGCCACGTGAAGATGCGCGACTACCGCTGGGGCATCTTCCTGAACCCGGGCGACGCCAACCGCGAAGTGCACTTCGGCGACCACAAGGGCGAGAAGGTCTGGCAGGACGTGCCCGGCGAACACCGCGCCAACCTGCGCCGCATCATCGTCACGCAGGGCGACACCGAGCCCGCGTCGGTCGAGCAGCAGCGCCACCTGGGCCTCACGGCGCCGTCGATGTACGACCTGCGCAACCTGTTCCAGATCAACGTCGAAGAAGGCCGCCACCTGTGGGCCATGGTCTACCTGCTGCAGAAGCACTTCGGCCGCGACGGCCGCGAGGAGGCCGACGCGCTGCTGCAGCGCACCTCGGGCGACGCCAACAACCCGCGCATCCTGGGCGCCTTCAACGAGAAGACGCCCGACTGGCTCGCGTTCTTCATGTTCACCTACTTCACCGACCGCGACGGCAAGTTCCAGCTGGCCGCGCTGGCCGAGAGCGCGTTCGACCCGCTGGCGCGCACCACGAAGTTCATGCTGACCGAAGAGGCGCACCACATGTTCGTGGGCGAGAGCGGCGTGTCGCGCGTCATCGCGCGCACCGCGCAGGTGATGAACGAGCTCAAGACCGACGACGCACAGAAGATCCGCGCGGCCGGCTGCATCGACCTGGGCACCATCCAGCGCTACCTGAACTTCCACTACTCGGTGACCATCGACCTGTTCGGCGCCGACCAGTCGAGCAACGCCGCCATCTTCTACAGCTCGGGCCTGAAGGGCCGCTACGAAGAAGGCAAGCGCGACGACGACCACGTGCTCAAGGGCCAGACCTACAAGGTGCTCGAGGTGAAGGACGGCCAGCTCGTCGAGAAGGACGTGCCGATGCTCAACGCCTTGAACGAAGTGCTGCGCGATGACTTCATCAAGGACTCCGTGGCCGGCGTCGGCCGCTGGAACAAGGTGCTCGAGAAGGCCGGCATTCCCACCCGTCTGGTCGTGCCGCACAAGGCCTTCAACCGCCAGATCGGCGCACTCGCCGGCATCAAGATGTCGCCCGAGGGCCGTGTGGTGAACGACATCGAATGGGCCGCCAAGCGCGACGAATGGCTGCCGAGTTCCGAAGACTTCGCTTTCGTGGCATCGTTGATGGGCCGCGTGATCGAGCCGGGCAAGTTCGCAGGCTGGATCTCGCCGCCGGTGATGGGCATCAACCGCCAGCCGGTGGACTTTGAATACGTGCGTTTCGGCTGAGCGTCTGGATATGAAGCCCTCGTCCCCACGGCGAGGGCATGGAGAACAACATGGACATGGTCGTTGAAGCCGGGGTCATCAAGCAGCACCTGATCGACCCCGAGATCTGCATCCGCTGCAACACCTGCGAGGCGACCTGCCCCGTGAACGCGATCACGCACGACGACAACAACTATGTCGTGCGTGCGGACGTCTGCAATGGCTGCATGGCCTGCATCTCGCCGTGCCCCACGGGCTCGATCGACAACTGGCGCACCATGCCGCTGGTGCGCGCCTACACCATCGAAGAACAGCTCACGTGGGAAGAACTTCCCGCCGAGCTTTCGCCCGAAGAACTCGAAGCCGCGGGAGTGTCCGGCGCAGCCGCTTCGGCCGCGGAAGTGCCCGCACAGACGCAGGCCCAGGCCGCCGTGCAGGGCACCGAGCCCGCCTTCAACTCCGCGCAGTACGGCGCCAGCGTGCCGCCCTGGTCGGCCGCGCACGCCTACACCAACCTCTTTCCGCCGAAGACGCCGACCACCGCCACCGTGGTGGGCAACTTCAACTGCACCGAGGCGGGCTTCGACAGCGAGACCCACCACATCGTGCTCGACTTCGGCGTGGTGCCGTTCCCCGTGCTCGAAGGCCAGTCGATCGGCATCGTGCCGCCGGGCGTCGATGCCATCGGCAAGCGCCACCATGCGCGCCAGTACTCGGTGGCCAGCCCGCGCAACGGCGAGCGGCCCGGCTACAACAACGTCTCGCTCACCGTGAAGCGCGTCACCGAGGACCACGAGGGCGACCCGGTGCGCGGCGTGTGCTCCAACTACGTGTGCGACCTCAAGGTGGGCGACACCGTGCAGGTGGTGGGGCCCTTCGGCGCATCGTTCCTGATGCCGAACCACCCCAAGTCGCACATCGTGATGATCTGCACCGGCACCGGCAGCGCCCCCATGCGCGCCATGACCGAATGGCGCCGCCGCCTGCGCAAGAGCGGCAAGTTCGAAGGCGGCAAGCTCATGCTGTTCTTCGGCGCGCGCACGCAGCAGGAGCTGCCGTACTTCGGCCCGCTGCAGTCGCTGCCGAAAGACTTCATCGACATCAATTTCGCGTTCTCGCGCACGCCGGGCCAGCCCAAGCGCTACGTGCAGGACCTGATGCGTGAACGCGCCGCCGACCTGGCCGCGCTGCTGAAAGACGGCGCCAGCCACTTCTACGTGTGCGGCCTCAAGAGCATGGAAGAGGGCGTGGTGCTCGCACTGCGCGACGTGGCGAAGGAGGCGGGGCTCGACTGGGACACGGTGGGCGCCGCGCTGAAGCGCGAAGGCCGCCTGCACCTCGAAACGTACTAAGCTGCGGCGGATGCAGTTCGCCGACTTCCACGCAGGCCAGGTCATCGAGGCCGGGCCGTATGTGCTCACCGAAGCCGAACTCGTGCAGTTCGCGCGGGCCTACGACCCGCAGTGGTTCCACACCGACGCCGAGGCGGCGGCAGGCAGCCCCTTCGGCGGGCTCATCGCGAGCGGCTGGCACACCTGCTCGATCGCGATGCGGCTGGTGGTCGAGGCGGCGCTGGCCGGCTCCGAATCGTTCGCGTCGCCCGGGCTCGAGCACGTGCGCTGGCCGAACCCCGTGCGGCCCGGCGATGCGCTGCGGCTCGTGGCCGACGTGATCGAGGTGCGCCGCTCCGAGAAGCGCCCCACGCTCGGCATCCTGCGCTGGCGCTGGCGGCTGTTCAACCAGCGCGCGCTGGTGGTGCTCGACACCGAAGTCACCAGCCTCTTCAAGCTGCCTGCCCCCGACCTCTGAACGACACAAGCCCGCAACGCTTTAGCGCTGCGGGCTTGATTTCTTGCGGAGCGATGTGCTGCAACAGCCGCGTCCGGCCGCTGCAGCTTGGACCTGCTTACTTCTTGTGCAGGTCGACCGCGCCCGAGCCCTGGGCCTTGCCGCTCGCCTTGGCGCCGGCCGTGGCCGGTTTCACGGCGCCGCCCACGGCGCCAGCGGCACCGGTCGCGCTGTTCACGGTGCTGCCGACGGTGTTGGTCACACCGCCGACGGCTTGCGTCGCGCCGCCCACGGCGCCGGTGGCACCGCCGACCGCACCCGTGGCCGTGCCGAGCACGCCACCGACGGCATTGCCCACGCCGCCGGTCGCGCCGGAGGTGGAGGTGTCCGCGTTGGCATCGGCCGACGCACCGGTCTGCGTGCGTGCGCCTGCGGCGCCGCCTTGCGTCGCGCCGGTGCTGCCCGAGGCCTTCACATCGGCGTTGACCCCCACGCCGACCCCGACGCCTTGCGCCTGGGCCGTCCCGCCGAGGGCCAGCAGGCCCGCCAGCATGGCGCCGATGAAGATGCGGTTGGTTGCATGTGTAGTCATGAGTGACAGTTCCTTTCGTTGCTGAGTCACGGTTTGCAGAACCGACCGGGGTTCGATCGATTCGGGGGCAACCATGACGGGCCGGCAGGTTGTCGCCATGTGCGGCGCGTTCGCTCGACGCTGTGGGAATCGGCCGTCGGCGGAATCGGGGGCTCGTGCGTTAGGGCGGCGTTTGCAAATCCCCGCCCGATCCGGGGTTTCTTGGTGCGACGCGCAGTGCCATTGAAAACATGCAACTCATAATGTTGCATGAAACGAGACGGCAAGCTTTCCGGCGTGCTCCACGTGCTGCTGCACATGGCCGAGCTGAACGCCCCCATCACCTCCGAGGCGCTCGCCGCGGCGATGCAGACGAACCCCGTGGTCGTGCGAAGGCTCATGGCGGGGCTGCGGCAGGCCGGCTTCGTCAGCTCGGCCAAGGGGCATGGCGGCGGGTGGGTGCTGTCGTGTTCGCTGGGCTCGGTGACGCTGGGCGACATCCATAACGCCGTCGGTGCGCCTGCATTGCTGGCCATGGGCAACCGCACCGAGAGCCCGGGCTGCATCGTCGAGCAGGCGGTGAACGCGGCGCTCGACGGCGCCTGCCAGGAGGCCGAGGCGCTGCTGCTGCGGCGGCTCAACGGGATCACGCTGGCCGATCTTTCCAGGGACTTTCATCGCCGCATGACGGGCGGCGGCTTCACCGCGAAGGACATCGCACATGCGTCATGACGCACTCATCGTGGGCGGCAGCTTTGCCGGCCTCTCCGCTGCCATGCAACTGGCGCGCGCACGCAGGAAGGTCTGCGTGGTCGACGCGGGCGCACCGCGCAACCGCTTCGCCGCGGCCTCGCATGGCTTCTTCGGGCAGGACGGCATGCCGCCGCTGCAGATGATTGCCGATGCGCGCGACAAGCTGCTTGCCTATCCGTCCGTCACCTTCGTCGAAGGCACGGTGACTGCGGCGACGGCCGATGGCGCGGAGGGCTTCACGGTCTTGTTGAACAGCGGGGAACAGCTGTCGACGCGCAAGCTGCTGATGGCCTTCGGCGTGCAGGACGGCCTGCCGGACATTGCGGGCCTCGGCGAGCGTTGGGGAAAGAGTGTGCTGCACTGTCCCTACTGCCACGGCTACGAGTTCGGTGATCGCCCGCTGGGCGTGCTCTTTCACAGCGCGCACCCGCCGGACCACGCGCTGCTGATCGCCGAGTGGGGCCCGACCACGCTCTTCCTGAATGGTGAGGAAGGGCCAGATGCCGAGGCACGCGCCCGGCTGCAATCACGCGGCGTGACTCTCGAGCCCGGACGCATCGCCGGCGTCGAAGGGCAGGGGACGGACCTGGCGGCCGTGCGCCTGGACGACGGCCGGCGCGTGCCGATCGAGGCGCTGTTCGTGGCGCCACACACGCGGCCGACCAGTCCGCTGGCCGAGCAGCTGGGCTGCGCGTTCGACGACGGCCCCACGGGCCCGGTGCTGCGCGTCGATGCGATGAAGACGACCACGGTGCCCGGCGTGTACGCGGCGGGCGACGTGGCGATGGCTTTTTCCAACGCCACGCTGGCCTCGGCCGACGGGCTGTTCGCCGGGGTGTCGATGCACCGCGCGCTGGTGTTCGGGGCCTGATTTCAAATTTTTTCGGGGGAAGATGGCAAACCGCCTCAAACCACCCTATAATCTGAGGCTCACGCGGGAATAGCTCAGTTGGTAGAGCGCAACCTTGCCAAGGTTGAGGTCGAGAGTTCGAGACTCTTTTCCCGCTCCAAATCGCATGAAAAGGGCCACCTCACCAGGTGGCCTTTTTCATTGGCGCGTCGCTTTCAACCTCGCGCCGGCAGCACGGTCCCCCGGCTCTCGCCGAAACCGATGCGCGCATGGCCGGGCTTCTCGCACCAGCCGCGCAGCAGCACCGCATCCCCGTCTTCCAGAAAACCACGCGTCTCGCCGTTGGCCAGCGTCACCGGGGTTTGGGCCGCGCGCGTCAGCTCGATGATCGCGCCGGCCTCGCCCTCGCCGGGGCCCGAGATGGTGCCGCTGCCGAACAGGTCGCCCGGGTTCAGGCTGCAGCCGCCCACCGTGTGGTGCGCCACCATCTGCGCCACGCTCCAGTACTGGTGCTTGAAGCTCGTGGCCGACAGGCGCGATGGTCCGGTCTGGTCCTGGCGTGCCTTCTCGCTTTCGAGCCAGACCTCCAGGCGGATGTCGAGCGCGCCGCCTTCGCGGTTCGCGCTGCTTTCCAGGTAGGCCAGCGGTTGCGGCTCGTTCGCGGGCCGCGTCCACGCCTGACGGTAGGGCGCCAGCGCTTCCATCGTCACGATCCATGGCGAGATCGTGGTGGCGAAGTTCTTTGCCAGGAAGGGCCCGAGCGGCGCCATCTCCCAGAACTGGATGTCGCGCGCCGACCAGTCGTTGAGCAGGCAGATACCGAAGATGTGTTCTTCCGCGCGCGCGAGCGGAATCGCCTCGCCCTGCGCATTGCCCTGGCCGATCCACACGCCCAGCTCCAGCTCGTAGTCGAGGCGCGCGCAGGCCTGGTAGGTCGGCGCCTTCGCACCGGGCGCCATGGCCTGGCCCATCGGCCGGTGAAAGCGCTGGCCGCTCACGCCGATGGTCGACACGCGCCCGTGGTACGCGGTCGGCACCCAACGGAAGTTGGGCGTGACGTCGCCGTCGGGGTTCATCAGGCGGCTGATGTTCAGCGCGTGGTCGATCGAGGTGTAGAAGTCGGTGTAGTCGCCGATGCGCGCGGGCACGGTGTATTCGACCTCGGCCTGCGGCACGAGGCAGCCGCGCAGGTCGTCCACCGTCGCGGCCGGCGCATCGCTGTGCAGCAGTGCGAAGACCGCATGGCGCAGCGCCTGCCAGGCGGGCGGGCCGAGCGCGAAGAAATCGTTCAGCGCGGGCAGGGCGGCGGCGCGCGCCGCATCGAGCGCCAGGCCGTCGACGTGCGAGCCCGCGGCCAGCGCCGCGAGGTCGAGCACCTGGTCGCCGATGGCCACGCCGCCGCGAAACGGCTCGGGGCTGCCGGTGCGGCGGAACATCGCGTACGGCAGGTTCTGGATCGGAAAGTCGCTGCCCGCGACGTTGGCCGAAGCGACCCAGCTGCGGGCGCCGGCGTCGTGCGTGTGGTTGAGTTCGATCATGTTCACACCGACGCCATCAGCGCGTCATCGAAGATCGCCACCGCGCGCGTCCAGCCCGCCGAGGCGCCGCGGATCTTGTGCGGGAAGCAGCTGATGAAAAAGCCCGTGGGCGGCAGCACCTCGAGGTTGTGCAGCTTCTCGATGTGGCAGTAGCCGATGTCGCGGCCGGCCTTGTGGCCTTCCCAGATCAGCGAGGCGTCGTGCGTCTCGCCGTACTTCTTGGCGGTGTGCACGAAGGGCGCGTCCCAGCTCCAGGCGTCGGTGCCCGTGAGGCGCACGCCACGTTCCAGCAGGTACATGGTGGCTTCGTAGCCCATGCCCGCGCCGGCCGACACGTAGTCGGGGTTGCCGTAGCGCGAGCCGGCGCGCGTGTTGACCACCACGATCTCCAGCGGGCTCAGCGTGTGGTTGATGCGCTTGAGCTCGGCCTCGACATCGGCGGCCGTGACCACGTAGCCGTCGGCGAAGTGGCGAAAGTCGAGCTTCACGCCGGGCTGGAAGCACCATTCGAGCGGCACGTCGTGGATCGCGATGGCGGGCTTCTTCTCGCCCAGCGCCTTGTCCATCGTCGAGTGGAAGTGATAGGGCGCGTCGAGGTGCGTGCCGTTGTGCGTGGACAGTTGCACCAGCTCCACGGCCCAGCCTTCGCCGTCGGGCAGGTCTTCTTTCTTCAGGCCGGGAAAGAAGGGCTCGATCTGCTCGAAGGTGTGCTCGTGCGTGAAGTACTGGATCTTCGGCGCGAAGGCCGGTGGATCGGACAGCACGTCGTTTTCGAGAAAGATCGACAGGTCGACGAACTTGCGTGGCATGGCGAGGCTCCTTGTGGGGTGTTGGATTGGAGGGAGTCGGTCAAGGCTGCTGCCACCGCAGCAGGCGCTTTTCTGCAAAGGCCAGCAGCGCGTTGCTCACGAAGCCGATGAGCCCGAGCAGCACGATGCCGGCGAACAGGTCGCTGGCGCGGAAGGCGCGCGCCGCCAGCAGGATGGCCTGGCCCAGGCCGCTTTGCGAGGCGATCATTTCGCCCACCACCGCGACGATCAGCGCGATGGTCAGCGCCAGCCGCATGCCGGCCAGGATGTCGGGCATGGCATTGGGCAGGCCCATCTTCCAGATGTACGCGGTGCGCGACATCTGCAGGCAGCGCGCCACTTCCGACAGGCGCGGCTCCACCGCGGCGAAGCCGTGCACCGTGGCCAGCAGCACCGGCCACATCGCGCCGAAGGCGACCACGAACAGCACCATGCCGGGGTTCAGCCCGAAGATCGAAATGGCCAGCGGCAGCAGCGCCGAGGCGGGCAGCGGGCGGATGAACTCCAGCGTCGGTTGCACCCACGCGCGCACCGCGGGCGACACGCCGATGGCCGCGCCCAGCAGCACGCCGAAGAGCGACGCCAGCAGCCAGCCTTCGACCATGCGGCCCACCGTGGCCTGCGTGAAGGCGAGCAGTTCGCCATTGCCTGAATTGCCCGAAGAGAGGTTGAGCCCTTCGAGCAGGCTCGCGAAGGTGGCTTGCGGCGTCGGCAGGAACACGCGACTGACCCAGCCCGCGTTGCTCGCCACCCACCACAGCGCGACCAGTGCGAGCAGCACGCCCACCGAGCCCAGCCACCCCAGACCCAGTCGGTCGTTGCGGTGGTTGTTCATGGCTGCACCCCCATGCGGCGCGCGACCAGGGATTGCAGGCGCACCATGCCCGCGTTGACCGCGAAGCCCACCACGCCGATCCAGCCCAACCACGCGAGCATCAGCGCGGGGTCGAAGCTCTGCTGCGCGATCATCATCGCGTAGCCCATGCCGTGCGGATTCGCGGCGATCTCGACCGTCACGGCCACCACCAGCGCCACGGCCACGCCCAGGCGCAGCGCGACGAAGAGGCGAGGCACGATGGCCGGAAGCACGATCTTGAAAGCGCGCTCGCGCGCCGACAGCCCGAGCACGCGGCTCACCTCGAGCAGCCGGGGCTCGATCTGCTGCACCGCCGACTGCACCAGCACCAGCAGCGGCCAGAAGGTGGCGAAGGCGACGATGGCCACTTCCATGCGCACGCCGAAACCGAAGCCCAGCATCGCAAGCGGGATCAGCGCGACCGACGGCACGGGGCGCAGCACCTCGATGGACACGGCGCCCAGCTGCGCCGCGCGGCGCGAGAGCCCGAGCACCAGCCCGAATGCAATGCCGAGCACCGCACCCAGCAGCAGGCCCAGCGCCGCCGTGCCGAGCGTGAAGCCCGTGGCCTGCCAGAGCGAGCCGTCCATGGCCGCGCCGACGAAGGCCTTGCCCGCCGCACTCGGCGGTGCGAGCGCATCGCTGCCCAGTGCCGCCGCGCGCCGCGCGTACCACTCGAAGGCACCGACCAGCAGCGCGGGAAACACCCACGGCCGCAGCCAGCGAAAGAGGCGACCTTCAGTCATGGCCCTGCTCGATGAAGGCGAACAGCTCACGCCGCAACTGCAGGTACTCCGGATGCTCCTTGGTCGTCAGCTGGTCGCGCGGGCGCGGGATCTTCACGTCGATCATCCGCGCCAGGCTCGGCCGCCCCGGCCCGGGGTTGGCCTGCAGCGCGATCACACGGTCGCCGAGGTAGATGGCTTCTTCGAGGTCGTGCGTGACGAACAGCACCGTGAGCCCGTCGTCGCGCACCAGCCGTGCGAGCTCGTCCTGCAGGCTCTGGCGCGTGAGCGCGTCCAGCGCGCCGAAGGGCTCGTCCATCATCATCAGCTCGGGCTTCTGCGCGAGGCAGCGGGCAATCTGCGCGCGCTGCTGCATGCCGCCCGACAGCTGCACCGGAAACTTGTGCGCGTGCTTCGCCAGGCCGACCTTGCCGAGCACGTCGGCAATGCGCGGCGCGCGCTCGGCGGCAGGCACGCCGGCCGCTTCGAGCGCCAGGCTCACGTTGCCTTCCACCGTGCGCCACGGCAGCAGCGCGCGGCCGTAGTCCTGGAACACGAAGGCCACTTCGCGCGAGGGTGCCGTCATCGGCACGCCCTTGCGCCGCACCTCACCGGCACTGGCCGTGACGAGGCCGCTGGCCGCGCGCAGCAGCGTGGTCTTGCCGCAGCCGCTCGGGCCGACGATGCACACGAACTCGCCGCGCGCCACGTCGAACGAGGTGGGCGACAGGATCTCGCGCCCGCCGAGGCGGATGGTGACGCCGTCGAAGCGCAAGAAGGAATCGGCGGTCGCGCTCACTTGGCGATCAGCTTTGCAACGTCGATGTTCGTCTTGAGCATGTCCTGCTCCTTCATGAGCCCGGTCCAGTAGCCCAGCTGCTTGTCGGTGACCAAGGGGCCGGGCGGCGAGACCTGCACCTTGGCCAGCACCTCGGGCGGCAGCTTGATGTACTTGCCGATGGCCGTGCGCACCTTCGCGTCGTTCTTCGGCTGCTGGATGAAGGCGCCGGCCTCGACCAGCGCCTCGCGGAAGGCGCGCGCGGTGGCGGGGTTCTTCGCCACCCACTCGCGCTTGGCCGCGTGCACGATGGTCTGGTTGTTCTCGGGCAGGAAGGTCGAGTAGTACGAGGCCACGTAGCCCGCGCCGCTTTCGGTGATGCGGCTCATGAACGGGTCGGCCGACACCACCGCGTCGACCGAGCCGCCGCGCAGCAGGTCGGCATGCTGCGGGAACGCGGCCTCGATGAAGTTGACCTTGCGGTAGTCGACGCCGCTGTCCTTCAGCCACGCGCGGAAGGTCACGTGCAGGAAGGCGCCGAGCCCCGGCACGCCGATCTTCTTGCCCACGCAGTCCTGCGCGCTCTTGATGCCCGAGCCCGCGCGCGCCACCAGGCCGAAGCCCGTGATCGTCTTCGAGGTGAGGCCGCCGCCGGCCACCAGCACGAGGTCGAGTCCGCCGTCCACCGCCTGCAGGAACACCGAGGGCGTGGGCCCGCCGATCTGCAGCGAGTCGGACTGCAGCGCGGCCGGGATGGTGGAGTTCAGCGGAATGAACTTCAGCTCCACGTCGAGGCTGCGCTTCTTGAAGTAGCCCTCTTCGGCCGCCACGAAGACCGAGGCGAAGTCGGTCACCGCCGTGTAGCCGAACACGATCTTCGGGTGGGCCTGCTGGGCGCGCGAAGGCAACGAGGCGGTGGCCGATGCGGCCGCGAGCGCCGACAGCAGGGTGCGTCTATTCATCATGGCTGGGGTCTCCTGGGGATGGTCTTTTTCGTGCGTGAGGACTTGGCGGCGGGGGCCTTCGACGTGGCCTTCGGTTTCGGCAGCGCGGCGCGCAGGCCGCCGGCGATGAAGTTCACGAGCATCGGCGCCACGGCCGGGTCGGCGCGTGTGTTCTCGCCGCGCGAGAGCCGTTCGATGCGGCTGTCGGTCAGGTGGTGCAGCAGCGCGCCCAGCGCGAACTGGTAGCCCCATGCGACCTGGCTGCGCGTGGCGTGCGGCAGTGCCACGTGCAGCGCGTCGATGTAGGCCTCGGCCAGCGGATCGAAGTAGCCGCGCAGCACGCGGTCGGCTTCCTCGGTGGCGTGGTACAGCTCGCGCGCCACCAGCAGTGCGTAGTACTCGCCCTCGGTGCTCGCGCGCAGCGCCAGCACGGGCGCGGTGAAAGCCTCGATGATGCGCGGCAGCGTGCGCGCGTCGTCCGGGTCGATGGTCACGGCCGCCAGGCGCGCGAGCCGCTCCTCGATGCTGTGGCTCCAGTGTTCGAAGATCGCGTGGAACAGCTCGTGCTTCGGGCCGAAGTAGTAGCCCACCAGCGCGAGCGGCACGCCGGCTTCTTCGGCGATCTGGCGGATCGTCACCGCGTGGTAGCCGTGCTGCGCGAAGAGCTTCTCGGCCGCCAGCAGGATGGCCTGGCGGCGGTCGGGTCGCGCGGGCTCGGGCGCGACGGTCGGGGCGCCTGAGGTGCCTGAGCCTCGAGAGGCGCTGCGTTTGCGGGCCGGCGGTGTGCGAGCGTTCATGGGGGCGTATTGAACGGCTGTACAAAAATGTTGAACACACGTACAAACCCTGAGGTCAACCCTCATTGAGCACGGCCGTTCGCGGCGCTACGCTCGTGGCATGCCCGCTCCCAACATCCCCCAGATCCGCCTTTATCAGAACTGGCTGCGCGACACGCGCGGCCTGGCCTTCGACAGCTACGACGCGCTGTGGCGCTGGTCCGTCACCGACCTCGATGCCTTCTGGCAGAGCATCTGGGACTACGCCGGCCTGCGCTCGCCCACGCCGCACACCGCGGTGCTCGCCGAACGTCGCATGCCCGGCGCGCGCTGGTTTCCCGGCGCGCAGGTCAACTACACGCGCGAGGTGCTGCGCCACGCCGACGCGGCCCATGCGGCCGGCCTGCCTGCCATCGTGAGCGACAACGAACGCGGCGAGGTGCGCGAGCTGTCGTGGCCCGAGCTGCGCCGGCAGGTGGCCTCGGTGGCGCTCACGCTGAAGTCGCTCGGCGTGCGCCGCGGCGACCGCGTGGCCGCCTACATGCCGAACGTGCCCGAAACCATGGTGGCG
Organism: Variovorax sp. V118; assembly: GCF_041154445.1. Taxonomy (GTDB): domain Bacteria; phylum Pseudomonadota; class Gammaproteobacteria; order Burkholderiales; family Burkholderiaceae_C; genus Variovorax; species Variovorax boronicumulans. The sequence continues at coordinate 132,565 of NZ_AP028663.1, forward strand.
TTTCTCGCGTGCTCCAGCATCGGCGCGGTGTGGAGCGTGTGCGCGCCCGACATGGGCACGGCCGCCGTGGCCGACCGCTTCCGCCAGATCGAACCCACGCTGCTGATCGCGGTCGACGGCGTGCACTACGGCGGCAAGCCGCTCGATCGCAGCACCGTGCTGCAGGAGCTGCGCGGCCAACTGCCGAGCGTGCAGAAGCTGCTGCTCGTGCAGTCGCCCTTCGCCGCGAACGCGGTGGCGCACGACGTCGAATGGCAGCAGGCCATCGCGCGCGACGACGCCGAAGTCGCAGCCTTCGAGCCCGAATGGCTGCCCTTCGACCACCCGATCTGGATCGTCTATTCGAGCGGCACCACCGGCCTGCCCAAGCCCATCGTGCACGGGCAGGGCGGCATCCTGCTGACCATGCACGCCTGCGGCCTGCACAACGACGTGGGCGCGAGCTACGGCGCCAACAACTTCGGCGAGCGCTACCACTGGTACAGCTCCACGGGCTGGGTGATGTGGAACTCGCAGCTCTCGGGCCTGGCCTTCGGCGCCACCATCTGCATCTACGACGGCAACCCGGCGGGCAGCAAGGACAAACCCGACTGGGGCGTGCTGTGGCGCTTCGTGGCGAAGCACCGCGTCACCTTCTTCGGCGCGGGCGCGGCCTACTTCACCAACTGCATGAAGGCGGGGCTCGTCGCGAAAGATTGCGGCGACCTGTCGCGCGTGCGCGCGCTCGGCAGCACCGGCTCGCCGCTGCCCGACGAGGTGCAGCGCTGGGGCTCGCAGCAGATCCTCGACGCGGGCTCGAAAGAGGTGTGGTGGTGCAACATCTCGGGTGGCACCGACTTCTGCGGCGCCTTCGTCGGCGGCAACCGCGAGCTGCCCGAAGTGCCGGGCCAGATGCAGTGCCGCGAACTCGGCCATGCGGTCGAGGCCTGGAACGAGCAGGGCCAGCCGGTCATCGGCGAGGTCGGCGAGCTGGTGTGCACGCAGCCCATTCCGTCGATGCCGCTGTACTTCTGGGGCGACGAAGGCAACGCACGTTATGTGTCGAGCTACTTCGACACCTACCCTGGCGTGTGGCGCCACGGCGACTGGATCAAGGTCGGCAGCGACGGCGGCTGCATCATCTACGGCCGCAGCGACGCCACCATCAACCGCCAGGGCCTGCGCATGGGCACCAGCGAAATCTACAGCGCGGTCGAAGGCCTGCCCGAGGTGCTCGACTCGATGGTGGTCGACCTCGAATACCTGGGCCGCGACAGCTACATGCCGCTGTTCGTGGTGCTGCGCCCCGGCGTGGCGCTCGACGAGGCCATGCGCACGCGCATCAACAACGCGATCAAGACCTCGCTGTCGCCGCGCTTCGTGCCCAACGACATCTTCCAGGTGGCCGAGATTCCGCGCACGCTCTCGGGCAAGAAACAGGAGCTGCCCATCAAGAAGCTGCTGCTGGGCCAGCCCATCGAGAAGGTAGTGAACCGCGAGGCGATGGCAAACCCCGGCAGCCTGGACTGGTATGTGGCTTTTGCTGCACAGCGGGCCTCCGCATAATGGGGCGATGAAAAGACGCACCAGCCTCCTCATGCTCTCCGCCGTTGCCGGCGCCTCCGTCCTGAGCGCTTGCGCGGGCGGCTCGCCGGGCACGCCGGCCCAACCCGCCGTCGCGCCGCTGCGCGTGACGGGCACCGTGGCCTACCGCGAGCGCATCGCGCTCGACCCCGCGGCCGAAGTGCGCGTGCAACTGCTCGACGTGTCGCGCATGGACGCGCCGTCGGTCGTGCTCGCCGAGCAGCGCATTCCCGCCAACGGCAAGCAGCCGCCCTTTGCCTTCGAACTCAGCGTCGATGCCGCGCGCATCGACCCGCGCATGCGCTACGCCGTCGCGGCGCGCATCACGCGCGGCGAGCAGCTGCTGTTCATCAACGACACGCAGTATTCGGTGCTCACGCAGGGCAACGGCACGACCGCCAACCTGATGCTGGTGCGCGTGGCCACGCCACCGCCGCCGCCGCGCCCCTCGCGCTGATCGAGCACCCGCGCGACACGACGTTCGCGCGGGTCAGTTCAGATCAGGTCAGCAATTCGTGGAGCACCATGCGCGTCTGCCGGCCGCGCAGCTCCACCAGCTCTTCGATGCGCCGCGTGGCCAGCCGGCCGTTCAGGGCCGCGTAGGTGACTTCCGAGATCAGCATGCGCGTGCCCAGCTGGCGGTTCGCGCCTTCGATGCGGCTGGCCACGTTCACCACGTCGCCGAACGCCGTGTACGACAGCCGGTCGTTCGAGCCCAGCACCCCCGCCACCACCACGCCCGTGTGAATGCCGATGTGCGTGCGGAACTCGGGCAGGCCCTGTTCGGCCCACTGCCGGTTGAGCTGGTGCATCTCGACGTGCAGCTCGAGCGCGGCGCGGCAGGCCTTGTACTCGGCGTCTTCCAGGTCGGCCGGCGCACCCCACAGCACCATGATGCCGTCGCCGATGAACTTGTCGATCACGCCGCCGTGGCGTGCGAACACCGCGGCCGCGAGGTTGAAGTAGTCGGTCAGCTGGCGCACCAGCACGTCGGCCGCGATCGATTCGGAGATCGACGTGAAGCCTTCCACGTCGGTGAACATCACCGTCACCTGGCGCGGCGAGCCGTTGGGCGCGAGCGCGTGGCCCTGCGCCACCAGCTGGTTGATCACGTCCACCGGCACGAACTTGCTGAAGGCCTTGAGGCTGCGCGCCGAATCGTCGAGCGCCTGATCGAGGTGCTGGATCTCGAGCACGCGGCTGGGCTCGCGCGGCAGGTCGTCGAGCTCGAGGCGGCCGATGCGGTGCGCGATGCGCGAGAGGTTCTCGACCGGTGCCGTCACCAGCTTCGAGAGCTTCAGCGACATGTACAGCGCCAGCCCCAGGAACACCAGCGCCAGCAGCAACGACCACGCCACCGCGCGGCGCAGGCCGCCCAGCAGCACGTCTTCGGGCACCCAGCTGACCAGCTGCCAGCCGGTGGCGGGAATGCGCGAGGCCTGCACCAGGTAGCGCCGCCCCTCGTGGCTGAAGGCGAAGGCCGTGTCGCTGCCGCTGCCGGCGATGCCGTCGGCCACCATCTGCGCGTTCAGTGCACCGAGCGCGCCCGTGGGCGCCTCCAGCGTGTGCAGCACGCCCGGCATGTCGCTGCGCGCGAGCACCTTGTGGTCGGCACTGAGCAGCGCGCTGTTGCCGTTGCCGTTGCGGCTGAACAGGCGCACGAACTCCGACAGCCGGCCCAGCGACACGTCGCCTGCCACCACCATCGCCTGCGGGCTGCCTTCGGACTGGCGGCGCTGGCTCGGCAGCGCGTAGGTCACGCCCAGTTCCTGCGCGGCGGCGAACACATAGGGACTGGTCCACACCGGCCCTTGCGTCTTGCGCGCCTGCACGAACCAGCTGCGCTGCGTCGGGTTGTAGTTGCTGCGGTAGGCCTCGACGCGCTGCGTGGCAAAGCGCTGCTGCACATCGGCCTCGGAACCCAGCGGCAGCTTGTACTGCCAGGTCTCGGTGGTGAAGCCGTCGCCGCGCGCGATGTGCCGGATCGCCGGCACCGGGTAGCGCAGCGCCATCAACATCTTGCCCTCGACGTTCGCCACGTAGACGCTGTCGAGTTCGGGCGATTGCTGCAGCAGCGTCCACAGGAGCTCGGCCGTGCGGTCCACGTTCTCGCCCGCGGGCGTGAGGCTGGGCGAGCTGCCGATCGCGCCGACCGCCGACTCGGCCTTGGCCAGGAAGGCCAGCACCTTGTCCTCGGTGCGGTCGTGGTTCGACTTGTGCGCCGAGGTGCCGATCGTCGTCACCAGCCGCTGCGAGCCCCAGTAGCCCAGCGTGACCAGCAGCAGCGACTGCGCGAGCGCCACGGCACTGACGATGGAGCCGACATCGACCCGGAAGCGACGCGGGCGTCGGGGCGGCGGACTCTCGGCGGTGGAAGGGGACGGGGATGGTGGCACCGGCGTGGTGACGTGCGCGAAAGACGGGCGACCCGTCCCATCCGGTGGCCCGGACGATTCCTTGTACATACAGCTCCCTGACGACAACTCGGAACGGACCCCGGCTCCTCCTCACGAGGTCGTGGTCCGGCGTCCGGAGGGTGTTGCGGGGCCGATCGTGTGCGCCGGCCATCCTGGCAATCCCCCGGATGCGCGCGGGATTTTCGCCTGTATTTGGTACATGTGTGCAACTTTGCACGCTTGGTGCGATGTTGCTGCGCCCGAGGGCTTGATTGCGAACGGACGTTCGTTCTATTCAGCGCGCGTCGTGAAAGATCAGGCCCAGCGTGTGGCGCTGTCCGCTGCGCACGCGGCTCACGCCGTGGCGCATCGTCACGCGGTAGCTGCCGCGCGTGCCCGCCACGGGCCGCTGGTTCACCGCGAAGATCACGGCCTCACCCTGCGCGAGCGACACCACCTCGGCGCGCGACTGCATGCGCGGGCGCTGCTCGGTCAGCACGAACTCACCGCCCGTGAAGTCTTCGCCGGGCCGGCTCAGCAGCACCGTGAGCTGCAGCGGAAATTGCAGGTCGCCATACAGGTCCTGGTGCAGGCAGTTGTAGTCGCCCTCGCCGTAACGCAGCAGCAGCGGGGTGGGGCGCAACTGGCCCGCCGCGTGGCAGCGCGCGAGGTAGGCCGCGTGGTCCGGCGGGTAGTCGGCCGGCTGGCCCATGGCCGCAGCCCAGGCATTGGCCAGCGGCGCGAGGCGTTCGTACAGCGCGCTGCGAAACGCCACGAGTTTGGAAGGCAGCGGGTTCGCGAAGTACTGGTACTCGCCCTGGCCGAAGCCGTGGCGCTGCATGACCACGCGGCTGCGAAAGCGCGCGCCCTCGTCGTACATGGCCGTGAGCGCGGCGCATTCCGCGGGCGTGAACAACGCTCCGGTGACGGCACAGCCGCGCGCGGCGAGGTCGGCATCGATGCGGGGCCAGTCGAGGGCGTGGATGCGGGCGGCGACGGAAGAACTCATGCGGGCAGTGTCGCGCGGCGGCGGGATGCGGGCTCGCCGTTTTCGGACGCGGGTTTCGATGGGGCAGGGCCCGGCTTGAGCGATCATCCTGAAGACCAAGCCTGAAAGCATTCACATTCAATGAGCACCCAGAACCACACCCCCCAAGACACCGCCAGCGACTGGCAACTCCCCTGGACCGGCGGCTGCCGCTGCGGCCAGGTGCGCTTGCGGATCACCGCACCGCCGCTGCTGGCCATGGCTTGCCACTGCACCGGCTGCCAGCGCATGAGCGCCAGTGCGTTCTCGCTGTCGTTGGCCATCCCCGCGCCGGGCTTCGAAGTGGTGTCGGGCGAACCTGTCGTCGGCGGGCTGCACGGCGAGGAGTCGCACCACTTCTTCTGCCCGCACTGCATGAGCTGGATGTTCACGCGCACCGAGGGCATGGACTATTTCGTCAACCTGCGCGCCACCATGCTCGACCGGCACGAATGGGTCGCGCCCTTTGCGGAAACCTGGACCGACGAGAAGCTGCCGTGGGCCACGACGCCCGCGAAGCACAGCTTCGGCACCTTGCCTGCGATGGACGCCTTTCCGGCGATGATCGAAGCTTATGCGCGGGAAGGCGCCCGGCCCGCGAAGGGCTGATCACGCCGCGCTGGCCAGTTGCCGGCCCGCGCCTTTCAGAGCGGCGCGATCGGAATGCAGATGTCGCATTCGAACGCGCTTGTCTTCTCGTCGAAGGCCATGTCGGGCGCGTAGTACTCGAACGCGGGCCGGCTGTCGAACTGGAAGCCGCTCGCGGGCAGCCAGTCGCGCATGAGGCGCGTCCATGCGTCGTTGATTTCTTCGGGCAGGCCCTGGAACCGCAGCGCGGCATAGCGTCCGCCCGGCAGCACCGTCTTCTGGAAGCCGCCATCGGGCACGAAATCGTCGGGCACTTCCACGCAGGCGTCGTAGCGCGAGTGCTCGGGTGCGGTGATGCTCGGGTCGTCGTGGCTGATGCCGTAGCGCGCATGCGACCACAGCTTGTGCGCGCCGATCCAGGGCGCGGCCTTCTCGGCCCAGAACGCGCCCACCGGCGCCCCGAACGGGCCGGTGTAGCGCAGGTAGGCGATGGTGACGGGAGAGCGGGTGATCAGCTGGACATTCACGGGTGGCTCCTGATGATGCGCGGCGTTGCGCGATGGAGATCCATTCTTCGTGAAGCCGTGCAGGGCGATCTGATCAGGATTGCTATTGCGTGAGGGGTCGTCGCAGGGCAAGGACCAGTCGTGCGATGCACGCCACGCGCTGGGCGCGCTGCCGAAACGCGCGCGGAACGCGCGGGTGAACGCCTCGCCCGAACCGAAGCCCACCGACACCGCTGCTTCGAGCACCGACAGGCGCGGCTGCGTCGCGAGCCGCAGCGCGCCCACCTCCACGCGGCGGCGCCGGATGTAGTCGCCCAGCGTCTCGCCGGCCCAGGCCGCGAAGAGGCGATGGAAGTGGTACGCCGAGAAATGCGCCACGTTGGCCAGCGCCGCGAGATCGAGTGCCTCGTCCAGGCGGTCGTCGATGTGCGTCAGCACCTTGTGCATGCGCCATTCGTACTCGGAGCGGCTGTCGCGCGGCATGGCGCGCATTCTCAACCTTGGCGGGCTTGCCCCAGCAACCAATCACTGAACAACTTCAACAACGGCCGCTGGTCCGCCCGCTCCGGCGTCACCAGGTAATAGCTGCGCTCCCCCGACAGCGCCCGCGGGCAGGCCACCACCAGCTCGCCACGCGCCAACTCGTCGGCCACCAGCATCGTCGGCATCAACGCGACCCCGAGCCCGTGCGAGGCCGCCGCGGCGAGGATCGAGAACAGCTCGTAGCGCGGGCCGCCACGCGCGGTGGGCGCGTCGACCTGCTGCGCGTCGAACCACTGGCGCCAGCCGTCGGGACGTGTGCTCTGCTGCAGCAGCGGCATCCGCGCGATGGCTTCGGGCGACACGGCCTTGCCGTGGGGTAGCAATGAAGGGCTGCACACGGGCACCACGTCTTCATGCATGAGCAGCAGTGCGCGCGTGCCGGCCCAGTTCTCGACCTGCGCGGGCGTGCCGGCGTACAGCGCGGCGTCGAACTCCGCGTCGGCAAAGAGGAAGGGGCGGGTGCGCGTCTCGATGTGCACCACCACGTCGGGCTGCAGCGCCGCAAAACCGCGCAGGCGCGGCACCAGCCAGCGCGTGGCGAAGGTGGGCACTGCCGCCAGCGACAGCGACCCGCCTTCGCCCTGGTGCGCCATGGCGTCGAGCGTGTCGCGCTCCATGGCCTCCAGGCGGCGGGCGATCTGGCGCGCGTAGGCGGCGCCGCTGGCCGTGAGCGCCACGCCGTGCCGCGTGCGGCGGAACAGTGCCACGCCCAGGAAGGCCTCGAGCGCCCCGACCTGGCGCGACACCGCGCTCTGCGTGAGCGCCAGTTCCTGCGCGGCGCGCGTGTAGCTCTCGTGGCGCGCGGCGGCGTCGAAGCACACGAGGGTCTGCAGGGGCGGGATCTTGCGGCGCATGTATGCCGGGAGTGTATGACTGGCGCTATGGTTTCACCAGCAAATCAACAAGATGCATCTCTCAAGATGTGCGTCAGACGCATATCTGGGTGAGGATTCATCGTTTGCGCCGGGCCTCCTGCGTGGCTACGATCGACCGCATTCCCCCTTCTTTTGTTTCTTCTTCCTTTTCCGGAGACATCCACATGGCCGCCAAAGCGCAATTCCACTGGGACGACCCCCTTCTTCTCGACCAGCAGCTGACCGACGAAGAACGCATGATCCGCGACGCGGCCAACGCCTACTGCCAGGAGCGCCTGGCGCCCCGCGTCATCGAAGGCTTTCGCACCGGCGAAACCGACCCCGCGATCTTTCGCGAAATGGGCGCGCTCGGCCTGCTCGGCCCGACGATCCCCGAGCAGTACGGCGGCCCCGGCCTGAACTACGTGGCCTACGGCCTGATTGCCCGCGAAGTCGAGCGCGTCGATTCGGGCTACCGCTCGATGGCCAGCGTGCAGAGCTCACTGGTGATGGTGCCGATCTTCGAATTCGGCACAGAAGCACAAAAGCAGAAGTTCCTGCCCAAGCTCGCCACCGGCGAATGGATCGGCTGCTTCGGCCTGACCGAACCCGACCACGGCTCCGACCCCGGCAGCATGGCCACGCGCGCCAAGAAGGTGCCGGGCGGCTACTCGCTGAGCGGCTCGAAGATGTGGATCAGCAACTCGCCCATCGCCGACGTGTTCGTGGTGTGGGCCAAGGAAGTCAGCGAAAGCGGCACCGTCGGCCCGATCCGCGGCTTCGTGCTCGAAAAGGGCATGAAGGGCCTGACCGCCCCCGCCATCCATGGCAAGGTCGGCCTGCGCGCCAGCATCACCGGCGAAATCGTGATGGACGGCGTGTTCTGCCCTGAAGAAAACGCCTTCCCCGAAGTGCAAGGCCTCAAGGGCCCGTTCACCTGCCTGAACAGCGCCCGCTACGGCATCTCGTGGGGCGCCATCGGTGCCGCCGAAGACTGCTGGCACCGCGCCCGCCAGTACACGCTGGACCGCAAGCAGTTCGGCCGCCCGCTCGCCGCCAACCAGCTGATCCAGAAGAAGCTGGCCGACATGCAGACCGAGATCACGCTGGGCCTGCAAGGCAGCCTGCGCCTGGGCCGCATGAAGGACGAGGGCATCGCCGCGGTCGAGATCACCTCGATCATGAAGCGCAACAACTGCGGCAAGTCGCTGGACATCGCCCGCATGGCGCGCGACATGATGGGCGGCAACGGCATCAGCGACGAGTTCGGCGTGGCACGCCACCTGGTGAACCTCGAAGTGGTCAACACCTACGAAGGCACGCACGACATCCACGCCCTGATCCTGGGCCGCGCCATCACCGGCATCGCCGCTTTCGCGAACTGATCGGACGCATGACCACCAAGCCCGCAGCACTCGACGGCATCAAGGTCCTCGATCTGTCCCGCGTGCTCGCGGGCCCGTGGTGCACGCAGATCCTCGCGGACCTGGGCGCCGACGTCGTCAAGATCGAACGCCCCGGCGTCGGCGACGACACGCGCACCTGGGGTCCGCCCTTCGTGAAGGACGCGAACGGCCACGACACCGACCAGGCCAGCTACTTCACCTCCTGCAACCGCAACAAGCGCTCGGTCACCATCGACATGGCCACGCCCGAAGGGCAGACGCTGCTGCAGCAGATGGCGGCGCAGGCCGACATCGTGGTCGAAAACTTCAAGACCGGCGGCCTGAAGCAGTACGGCCTCGACCAGGAAAGCCTGCGCGCGGCCAACCCGCGCCTCATCTACTGCAGCGTGACCGGCTTCGGCCACGACGGCCCCTACGCCGAGCGCGCGGGCTACGACCTGATGATCCAGGCCATGACCGGCATGATGAGCATCACCGGCCGCCCCGACGGCGAACCCGGCGGCGGCCCGCTGCGCGTGGGCGTGGCGCTCACCGACCTGTTCACGGGCGTGTACGCCAGCACCGCCATCCTCGCGGCGCTGCAGGTGCGCGACCGCACCGGCGAAGGCCAGCACATCGACATGGCGCTGCTCGACGTGGGCATGGCCATCCTCGCCAACCAGGCGAGCGCTTTTCTCAACACCGGCAAGGCGCCGGGCCGCCAGGGCAACACGCACCCGAGCCTCGCGCCTTATCAAGACTTTCCGACGCAGGACGGCGCAATGCTGCTGGCCATCGGCAACAACGGCCAGTTCGCGCGTTTCTGCGAAGCCGCCGGCCACGCCGGGTGGGCCGCCGACGAACGCTTTGCGACCAACACGCTGCGCGTGAAACACCGCGGCGTGCTGATCCCGATGATGGAAGAGCTCACGCGCACCCGCACCACCGCCGACTGGGTCGCGCTGCTCGAAGACAAGGCCGTGCCCTGCGGCCCCATCAACGACATCGCGCAGGCCTTCGACGACGCGCAGGTCAAGGCACGCGGCCTGGCCGTCACGCTGCCGCGCGACGCGGGCGACGGCATCGCCAGCATCACCGGCGTGGCGAGCCCGCTGCGCCTCACGGCCACGCCGCCCGTGCTGCGCCGCGCGCCGCCCGCGCTCGGACAGCACACGCAGGAGGTGCTGGCCGAGATGGGCGTCGACGCCTCGCGCTTCGAGGCATTGCGCGCGGCCGGGGTGGTCTGACACACTGGCGGGCATGACGCGCCCGCCTGCTTCGTCTCCTGTTGCTTCCGCAGCCGATGCGGCCCCGTTCGCGGTGCTGCGCATCGACCACGTCGTGCTGCGCGTGCGCGACGCCGCGCGGTCCATGGCCTTCTACTGCGACGTGCTCGGCTGCACGCTCGAGAAGCGCCGCGACGACCTCGGCCTCGTGCATCTGCGCGCCGGCAGCAGCCTCATCGACCTCGTCACGCACGACGGCAAGCTGGGCCGCCAGGGCGGCGCGCTGGCCGGGCGCGAGGGCCGCAACGTCGATCACCTCTGCCTGCGCATCGAGCCCTTCGACGAGGCCGCGATCCGCGCGCGCATGGCGCGGCACGGCGTGCCGGTGCAGGGCGAGGTGCAGAACAACTTCGGAGCCGAGGGCAGCGGCCCCTCGATCTACCTCGAAGATCCCGATGGCAACGGCGTTGAGTTGAAGGGGCCTGCGGCCTAGCCGCCGCGCCCCATCACCGCCACCGCGAACACCACCACGCCCAGCGCGAGGTTCAGCGTCACCAGCTGGCGCACAGTGTTCAGCCGCGCGGCCGCCACGGGCCAGGCGTTGTCGTCCACCGCGCGGCGCAGCGCGCGGAACACCGAGGCGCGGATGTAGACATAGACCGCCGCCATCACGAGCGCGATGCCCATCATGGCCTCGACGCGCCAGTGCACGGCGCGAAAGCCACCGGTCGCGAGGATCATCGCGAAGCCGCTCACGAACAGCAGCGTGACCGACGCGTCCACCCCGATGAAGAAGCGCCGCAGCGTCGCGGCCATCATGCGCAGGCGCAGCGGCGGCTCCAGCGTGGCGACGGCGGCGGGGCGCACCGCGAAGTGCATGACGGCCATGCCGCCGACCCAGAAGGCGGCGCACAGCAGGTGAATGAAGAGGGGAGCGAGGTAGGACATGGGGTCCGATCAGAACACCGAACCGTGCGTGCACGCAACGCAAGCCCCCATGCCCTTCAACCCGTCGCGCCGCGCCCGCGCGTGCTCGCGCGGGGCTTGGCGGTGCCTGTGCCCGCGATCGAGTCGGCATAGCGCTTCATGTCCGCCACCACCTGCCGCAGCAGCGTCGCCGCGGCCGGCGGCAGCAGGCGGCCGTGGCGCGACACGATGTGCGAGCGCCCCTGCGACAGCAGCGGGTTCTTCATCGGCAGCTCGACCAGTGACGGGTGGTCGGCGTTGGGCGTGAGCGAGATGCGCGTGCCCAGCGTGTAGCCCAGGCCCGCCGACACGAAGTGGCCCAGCGCGCTGAACGAGGTGGTGGTCAGCAGCGCGGGCAGCCGCACGCCTTCGCTGATCTCGGCCGCCTCGATGTGCTGGCGCACGCCGAAATTGCGGTGCAGCGTGGCGCCGGGGTAGGGCAGCAGGTCGGCCAGCTTCAGCGGGCGATCGAGTTGCGCGAGCGGGTGCGAGCCCAGCACCATGGCCTGGATCGGCTGCGCGTGCGACTGGTGCGAGGTGAGCCGCTCGTCCTTCGGCGGCTGGAACAGCATGCCGATGTGGGCACGCTCCTCGATCACGCGGCGCACGATCTCGTCGGTGCTGGCCACATCGAGGTTCACCGTGATCTTCGGGTGGCTGGCCATGAAGATGCGCAGGCTGTGCCGCATGAGCCAGTCGACATAGCCTTCGCCGGCCACGATGTCGATGTGGCCGCTCTCGATCTTGCGGATGCTGTCCATCTGCGCCAGCAGGTGCTGCTTCTGCCCCTGCTGCCTTCGCACATAGCCGGCCAGCAGCTGGCCCGCGTCGGTGGGCACCACGCCGCGTCCGTGGCGCTCCAGCAGCGGCAGGCCGCACTCGGTCTCCAGGATGCCGATGGCGCGGCTCACGGCCGACGGGTCCATGTCGAGCACGTCGGCCGCACCGCGCACCGAGCCGCTGTCGAGCACCTGCATGAAGTAGCGCACCCGGCGGGTGTCGAGCTTGTCGTCCATGGCGGTCGTCTCCGAGTGTTGCATTCAATGCAACGAATATCCTTATTTGCGGTCATTGATGCAAGAGGCTCAGCGCCCGAAACTTGCCGGCACCCCTCGAAAACGCCCCATCCCGCCCCACCCATGACCTCCGCCGCCTCCACGATTGCAGCCGTCGCGCCGTCCACCGCCGCCGGCAAACTCAAGCTCCTCGTCGTCACCCTGGTCCTCGTGGCCGTGGCCGAACTCATCGGCCCGACGCAGTTCAGCGTCGGCCCCGGCAAGGTGGTGCTGCTGCCGATGCTGTGGGCGCTGCTCATGGCCGCCGCCTGGGGCATCGCGCACCGGCGCGTGCCGGGCGTGGTGCGCGTGGCCACGGCGCAGCAGTCGCTGGCCGGCGGCCTGCTCAACGCGGGCCTGCTGCTGTTCGTGGTGAAGCTGGGCCTCACGGTCGGCGCCGCGCTGCCGCAGGTCAAGCAGGCCGGCTGGGCGCTGCTGTTCCAGGAGTTCGGCCACGCGCTGGGCACCCTGGCACTGGGTCTGCCGCTGGCGCTGCTGCTGGGCATCAAGCGCGAGGCCGTGGGCGCCACCTTCTCGGTGGGCCGCGAAGGCAACCTCGTGATCATCGGAGAGAAGTACGGCATGGCCTCGCCTGAAGGTCGCGGCGTGCTGGCCGAGTACATCACCGGCACCGTGCTGGGCGCGCTCTTCATCGCGGTGCTGGCGGGCTTCATCGCCAGCCTGCACATCTTCGACCCGCGCTCGCTGGCCATGGGCGCCGGCGTGGGCTCGGGCAGCCTGATGGCGGCGGCGCTGGGCGCCATCGCCGCGCAGAGCCCGCCCGAGATGCTGCCGCAGCTCACGGCGATTGCCGCCGCGTCGAACCTGCTGACCACCGTGGCCGGCTTCTACTTCACGTTGTTCCTGTCGCTGCCGCTGTGCTCGTGGCTCTACGGCAAGCTGGAGCCGGTGCTGGGCCGCTTCTCGAAGCATGGCGCGCAACAGGGCGCCGCCGTGGACGCAGGCGCGAACGTCTCGAGCGCCGACGTGGCCCACGCCGCGCCGACGTCGCTGCGCGACACGCTGCTGGCCTGGCTGGTGGTGGGCGGCGGCGTGCTCATCGGCAATGCCGTGACCTACAAGGTGCCGGTGCTGGTGTCGCTCGAAGGCGTGCTCGCCGTGGTGGCGATTGCCGGCGCCGTCGAAGCCATCAAGCGCTTCGTGCCGCGCCTGCCGATGGTGCTGGTGCTCTCGGTGGTGGCCACCGTGGTCGGCATCCCGGGCCTGTTCCCGTTCTCCGACGCGCTGATCGCGATCACCGCCAAGCTCAACTTCCTGGCCTTCACCACGCCGGTGCTGGCGCTGGCCGGCTTCTCGGTCGCCAAGGACCTGCCCGTGTTCCGCCGCCTCGGCTGGCGCATCGTGGTGGTGTCGCTCACCGCGACGGCCGGCACCTTCCTCGGCGCGACCTTCATCGCCGAGTTCTTCCACTGATTTCATCCCACGAGAGATTCACGCCATGTACCGCGACCCCGAGATTGCCGAAGACACCCGTGCCCGCATGCTCAGCTGGCGCCGCGACATCCACGCCAACCCCGAGACCGCCTTCGAGGAACATCGCACCGCCAACGTGGTGGCCAACGCGCTGATGCTCATGGGCCTGCCCGTGCACCGCGGCCTGGCCGGCACCGGCGTGGTCGGCACGCTGAAGAACGGCGAGGGCCCCAGCATCGCGCTGCGCGCCGACCTCGACGCGCTCAACATGCAGGAGCTCGGCACGCAGGCGCATGCCTCCAAATGCGTCGGCAAGATGCACGCCTGCGGCCACGACGGCCACACGGCCATGCTGCTGGGCGCGGCCGAGCACCTGTCGCGCCACAAGCCCTTCCAGGGCACGGTGCACTTCGTGTTCCAGCCCGCCGAGGAAAACGAAGGCGGCGGCCGCGTGATGGTGGAAGAGGGCCTGTTCGAGCAGTTCCCGGCCGACGCCGTCTACGGCATGCACAACTTCCCGAGCCTGCCGCGCGGGCGCTTCGCGATCCGCAAGGGCACCATGACGGCCTTTCTCGACACCTTCGAGATCGTCATCACCGGCAAGGGCGCCCACGGCGCCATGCCCGAGACCGGCATCGACTCGGTGGTGATCTCGGCCCAGCTCATCAACGCGCTGCAGACCATCGTGAGCCGCCGCACCGGCGCCACCGACGCAGCCGTGGTCAGCGTCACGCAGATCCACGGCGGCGACACCTGGAACGTCATTCCCGAGACCGTGGTGCTGCGCGGCACCGTGCGCACGCTCGACGCCGCCATCCAGGACAAGACCCAGGCGGCGATGCAGCAGATCTGCGACGGCGTGGCCGCCACGCACGGCGCCAAGGTGGCGCTCGAATACCGACGCGGCTACCCCGGCGTGGTCAACACGCCGGCCGAGACCGACGCGGCCATCGCGGCAGCGGCCAGCCTGGTCGACCTCGAACAGGTACACACCGACATCCCGCCCGCCATGGGCTCGGAAGACTTCGCCTTCATGCTGCAAAAGCGCCCCGGCGCCTACATCGGCATCGGCGCGGGCGAGGGCCCGAACGACCCGAACGTGCACAACCCGTACTACGACTTCAACGACAACATCCTGCCGCTCGGTGCGGCCTACTGGGTGGCGCTGGTCAAACAGCAGCTTCCGGTCGCATGATGCGCTGATGCTCTCCGCCTTCGACATCTTCAAGATCGGCATCGGGCCGTCCAGTTCGCACACCGTCGGGCCGATGCGCGCCGCGCTGCTGTTCGCGCAATCGCTCGAACGGCGCGGCCTGCTCGCGCAGGTGGCGCGGCTGCACGTCGACCTGTTCGGCTCGCTCGGCGCCACCGGCCACGGCCACGCGACCGACCAGGGCGTGATCCTCGGGCTCTTCGGCGACGCGCCCGACACCGTGCAGCCCGAGACCGTGCAGCCGCGCCTCGACGCGCTGCGCCGCACCGGCCAGCTCGCGCTGCTGGGCACCACGCCCATTGCCTTCGACCGCGTGCGCGACATCGCCTTTCGCGGCGAAGAGTCGCTGCCCGAACACCCGAACGCGATGCGCTTCACGGCCTTCGCGGCCGACGGCGGCACGCTGGCCGAAGGCACCTACTTCTCGGTCGGCGGCGGCTTCGTCGTCGAGGGCGGGCAAGCGGTGGCGCAAACGGCAGCCGCTGCAGAGGCCGTGCCGCATCCCTTCACGACCGGCGACGAGCTCATGGCGCAGTGCCGCGCGCACGGCATCTCCGTGGCCACGCTGGTGCTGCTCAACGAATGCGTCTGGCGGCCCGAGGCCGACGTGCGCGCGGGCCTGCTGCGCATCTGGGGCGTGATGCAGCAGTGCGTGCAGCGCGGCTTCGGCATCGACAACCCGCTGGCCGCGCAGGCGCTGCCCGGCCCGCTGCGCATGCGCCGCCGCGCGCCCGAGCTGCACCGCGAGCTGCTGGCGCAGGCCGGCGCCGCCGATCCGCTCGCGGCCATGGACTGGGTCAACGCCTTCGCGATGGCGGTGAACGAGGAGAACGCGGCCGGCGGCCGTGTCGTCACCGCGCCCACCAACGGCGCGGCCGGCGTGGTGCCCGCCGTGATGCACTACTACCAGCGCTTCGTGCCGCAGGCCAGCGACGATGGCATCGTCGACTTCCTGCTCACCGCCGCGGCCATCGGCATGCTCTACAAGACCAACGCCTCCATCTCGGGCGCCGAGGTCGGCTGCCAGGGCGAGGTCGGCGTGGCCTGCTCGATGGCGGCCGGCGCGCTCGCCGCCGTGCTCGGCGCCACGCCCGCGCAGGTAGAGAACGCGGCCGAGATCGGCATGGAGCACAACCTGGGCCTCACCTGCGACCCGGTCGGCGGCATGGTGCAGATCCCCTGCGTGGAACGCAACGCGATGGGCGCCGTGAAGGCCATCAACGCCTCGCGCATGGCGCTGCGCGGCGACGGCAGCCACTACGTCTCGCTCGACGCCGTGATCCGCACCATGAAGCAGACCGGCGAGGACATGAAGTCCACCTATAAGGAGACCTCGCTCGGGGGGCTTGCAGTCAACGTGGTGGAGTGCTGAGGCAGCAAGGCTGGCGTCGCTGCGTCAGAATGCGAAGCTCGTCGCGCCGGGCCTCGCAGCCCCCAGGTTTCCACGTCGTTTCCAAGGCGCACGACTTTCAGGAGTCGAGATGCCCATGGCCGGTCTTCCGCGCAGTCTCTTGCCCGGCGTGTTGCGCACCGCGCTGTCTGCCGTGCTGCTGCTGTGCGCCGCGCACGCCGTGCCCGCGGCCGGCGTGTTCCCCGCCGCGCAGTGGGCCACCCCGAGCGTGGCTGAACCGAGCCACTGGTCCGAAGCGAAGCTCAAGGTGGCCGATGCGTTTGCCGCATCGATCAAGTCCGACGCCTACCTCGTGATCGACAAGGGCGTGCTCGTGCATGCCTACGGCGACATCGACAAGCCGATGAACCTGGCCTCGGTGCGCAAGAGCGTGCAGAGCGTGCTCTACGGCATTCACGTCGGCCGCGGCGAGATCGACCTGGACCAGACGCTGGGCCAGCTCGGCATCGGCGACAAGGACGGGCTCAGCGACACCGAACGCACGGCCACCGTGCGGCAGCTGCTGCAGCTGCGCTCGGGTGTCTACCATCCGGCCGCCTACGAGACCGCCCAGGCCAAGGCCGAGCGACCGGTCCGGGGCAGCCATGCGCCGGGCGAGTTCTGGTACTACAACAACTGGGACGCCAACGTGCTGGGCACCATCTTCGAACGCCGCACCGGACGCAGCGTCTTCGAGGCGCTGAGGACCGACCTGGCCGAGCCGCTGCAGTTCCAGGATTTCCGCTACCCGCAGGACACCGAGTCCCGGCTCGAACGCAGCTCCGAGCACCCGGCCCAGGTGATGCATCTGTCGGCGCGCGACCTGGCCCGCATCGGCCTGCTGATGGCGCGCGACGGCATGTGGCACGACAAGCGCGTCATCCCGGCCGGCTGGGTGACCGAAAGCACCACCTCGTACACGACCGTCGGACCCGGCTGGAGCGGCTATGGCTATCTGTGGTGGGTGCCGCTCAAGGGCTTTCCGTTCTGGCAGCGCGGGCCTAACCAGTTGCTCCTGGCCGTGGGTGCCGGCGGCCAGTTCATGATGGTCGATCGCAAGCGCGACCTCGTCGTGGTGCACCGTGTCGACAACAGCAAGGGCTGGCTGCGACGCAGCGAGGTCCGCACCGACCAGTTCGCAGTGCTCACGGCACACATCCTCGCGGCTGCACCGGTGCCCGCACCTGTGGCCGCCACCCCTCCCTGAACCCCGAAGGAAAGATGAGGCTCTCATGACCCGCTCCATCGCGCAGAAGCGCGCCGACTTTCGCGCGCTTCATACCCAAGGCTGCTTCGTCATTCCCAACCCCTGGGACACCGGCAGCGCGCGCTACCTCGAAGGCCTGGGCTACCAGGCGCTGGCCACCACCAGCTCCGGCTTTGCGTGGTCGCAGGGCCACGCCGACGGGGCCCTGTCGCGCGACCAGATCCTCGCGCACCTGCGTGAACTCGTGGCCGCCACCGACCTGCCGGTGAACGCCGACTTCGAAAACGGCTTCGCCGCCGATGCGCAGGGCGTGGCCGAGAGCGTGCGCCTCGCGGTCGAGACCGGCGTGGCGGGCCTGTCGATCGAGGACTCGACGGGCAACCCCGACGATCCGCTGTTTCCCATCGACGTCGCGGTCGAGCGCCTGCGCGCCGCGCGCCGGGCCATCGACGCCGCGGGCGGCGACACGCTGCTCGTGGGCCGCGCCGAGAACTTCTTTGCCAACCGCCCCGACCTGGACGACGCCATCGCTCGCCTGCGTGCGTACGCCGAGGCCGGCGCCGACTGCCTCTACGCGCCCGGCATCAAGACGCGCGAGCAGATCGCCGCCGTGGTGGCCGCCGTCGCGCCCAAGCCGGTCAACCTGCTGGTCGGCGCGACCAGCGAGCTGACGATGGCGGACATCGCTGCGCTCGGCGTGCGCCGCGTGAGCGTGGGCGGCGGCATGGCGCGCGCGGCCTGGGGCGGCTTCATCCGCGCCGCGCGCACGCTGGCCGAAGAGGGCCGCTTCGACGGCTTTGCCGATGCCACGCCGGGCACCGAGCTGAATGCCTTCTTCCGTCCGTTCGCCGACTAGTTGTCAGCACCGTGGATGCGCTGCTCGCCGACATCCGCGCCTGCTGCGCGTGCGAGGCGCACCTGCCGCTGGGGCCGCGCCCGATCGTGCAGGCCAGTGCGAGCGCGCGGCTGCTGATCGTCGGCCAGGCGCCCAGCCTCACGGTGCACCAGACCGGTGTGCCGTGGAACGACAAGAGCGGCGACCAGCTGCGCCGCTGGCTCGGCATCGACCGCGACGTGTTCTACGACGCGACGCGTATCGCGATCGTGCCGATGGGTTACTGCTACCCGGGCCGGGGCAAGAGCGGCGACCTTCCGCCGCGCAAGGAGTGCGCGCCGCTGTGGCACTACCGCCTGCTGGCACAGATGCCGCACATCGCGCTGACCTTGCTCATCGGCCAGTACGCGCAGCGCCACTTCCTTGGCAAGGCCGCGCGTGGCGGCGTGACGGAGACCGTCGAGGCCTTCGCCGACTACGCGCCGCGCTTCGTCCCGCTGCCGCATCCGTCGCCGCGCAACACCGCGTGGTTCCAGCACCACCCGTGGTTTGAGCGCGAGGTGTTGCCGGTGCTGCGCGAGCGCGTGCAGCAGGCGCTCAGCGCGCCTTTTTCCGAAGGGTCGACGGCCGCCGCGGCGGCTTCGCCTCCAGCACCAGCTCGATCGGCAGCGCATCGTTCCACGACTCGGTGAAGTAGGCGCGGTCGCTCGGCACCAGCTGCGGCAGCACTTCGCGCAACAGGCCCAGCGAGTGCTCGGCCGCCTTCAGGTCGCCCGCATGCGCCGCGTACCACGCGTGCTCGAACAGCAGGCTGCCCTGCTGCAGGCCGGGGTAGCGGCGTCGCCCGGCCTGGTGGTCGGCCAGCCGCGCCTGCGCCACGTCGACCCAGCGCGCGGGCCAGTTCGCGGTGTCGAAGGCGTCGGCGAGCGGACCCGCGAGCTTCGACATCGCGGCCGGGTCGAGCGGCTTTTGCGCGCGGAACTGCGCGAGCGTGGGTTGCGCGTCGGGCCGGCAGTGGCCGCGCGCGATGCGCATCAGGTAGATCGCGTTCCATGCCGAGCGGCCCTGGCCGTCGGTGTGGCCGCACAGCCATTCGCTGAAGGCGATCCATTGCACCGCGCGGCGCGTGGTGTCGGCCCGGTGGCCGTCGTGCGCGAGCGCCGGCAGGTCGCCCAGGCCCACGCGGTCGAACAGCCACGCGGCCATGCCCATGTTGGCCGCCACGTGCTGCGCCGCATCGAAGGAGTGCGACTCGAAGGCCGCCGCCAGCGCCTCGCCGAAGCGCTGCAGCGACTCTTCGGCCAGCGTCGCGGCGGCCGGGCGGTCGTCGGCGGCCAGCGCGAGGGCGCGCGAGCGGCAGGCCAGCGCCCACAGGTTGCACCACTCGAAGCGCACGTCGGGGTGGTGGCGCAGCACCAGCGCGCGCGCCGGGTCTTGCGCCATGCCGCCCAGCAGCGACTGCGCCAGCGGCAGGTCGCGCGCGGTGTAGGCGCACCAGGCCGAGACGATGCACTCCATCGCGCCGAGGTAGTCGTTGCCCGCCACGTGGTGCGCGAGCCGCTGTTTCTTGAGCGCCTGCAGCCGGCGGCGCGCCTGTTCGTTGTCGCCGAGCCGGCGCCACAGCATCGCCTCGTTGAGCGTGACCAGCGCGCGCTGGAAGTCGCTGGCGGCCAGCGTGCCGGCCAGGCGGATGGCTTCGAGCGCGCTGCCGCCGGTTCCGCCCGCCACCGGCGACATGAGCCGGCCTTGCCGCGCGGCCTGCTGCGAGGCGACCAGCTGCTTCCAGAAGGCGGCGTCCTGCAGGTGCACGGCGTCGGGCGGCGTGATCGCGCCGGCGGCCTGCGCCTTGCGCGAACGCAGGCCGAGGAACGAGGCCACCTCGGCGGCGGTCGCCGGGCGGTTGTCCACGAGCAGGCGCAGGCGCTTGGCTTGCGCGGCCGGCAGCCAGAACGGGCCCTGGCTGCGCCGCTCGGCGTTGAGAAAGCGCGGCTCGCGCTGCAGGTCTTCGCCCCAGCCGACCTCCAGGCCCCAGGCCTTGAAGTCGCGGAAAGCGCGGCTCACGACCATGCGCAGCGTGCTGGCGTCGGACACCTCGCCGCGCAGGTCGGCCAGCCGCACGACGCCGCTGCCGCCGCCATGGGCATGGGCGTGCTGCATGCGCACCAGCAGCCACAGCGATTGGAAGGCCGCGCGCCGTCCGTCGACGGACTGCGGCGAGGTGAGTTCGATGGAAAGAAGGGCGGGGGAGGCGGTGGAGGGCACGCCCCGGATTGAACCTCAAATCGCCCGCGGCTTCCTGAAGAAACCGCAGGCAGGGTTCAATGAGTCAGTAACGGTTGCGGTCGACCAGCTCGGGCACTTCACTGCGGCCGATGCCCAGGTCGCGCAGGTCGTGGTCGCTCATGCCGGCCAGCAGCAGCACGTCGTCGCGCGCGCGGCGGCGTGTCACGGCGCGGCGGCGCCAGTCGTGCAGGGCGTGCAGCAGGCGTTGATGAAAAGACGGTGGCTTCGGCGCGGTCACGGTGGGCTCCTGGTAGGGGAGCGCTCATCTTCCGGCGACGCGTGCTATTGTGGAAGTTGAGATTTCTGACACCTTCAATCAGCATTCCTGATGCGACAGCTCAACCTCGACCAACTGCGCACCCTCATCGCCATCGCCGACCTGGGCACCTTCTCGGCGGCGGCGCAGGCGCTGCACCTGGCGCAGCCCACCGTGAGCCTGCACATCAGCGAGCTCGAATCGCGCCTGGGCGCGCAGCTGGTGGTGCGCGGCAACCGCCGCGTCACGCCCACCGCGGCCGGCGCGGCGCTGGTCGAGCGCGGGCGCAAGCTGCTGCGCGACACCGACGAGGCGGTCGAAGCCGTCAAGCGCCAGGCCGAGGGCCGCACGGGCCGCGTGCGGCTGGGCACCTCCACCGGCGTGGTGGTCGACCTGCTGCCGCAGGTGATCGAGGCGCTGGGCGTGGGCCATGCGGGCATCGACGTCGAGGTGAGCATCCTCGGTTCTGCCGAGGCGATGGCGCGGCTGGCGGCGGGCACGCTCGACATCGGCCTGGTGGCGATGCCGCAGCCGCTGCAGCGCGAGCTGGTGGTCACGCCGTGGCGCACGCAGCCCATGATGGCCTTCGTGCCGCCGCGCTGGAAGGCGCCCAAGCGCGCCACGCCGGCCTGGCTGGCGACGCAGCCGCTGATCTTCAACGACGCGACCACGCACATGTACCGGCTGTCGATGGAGTGGTTTGCCGCGGCCGGCTTTGCGCCGCGCGCGCGCATCGAGCTCAACTACGACGCGGCGATCCGCAGCCTGGTGGCGGCGGGTTATGGCGCGGCGCTGCTGCCGCTGCAGCAGACCACCGACGCGGCGCTCAACGAGCGCATGCAGATCGTGCCGGTCACGCCGAAGCTCACGCGCCGCCTGGGCATCGCGCACCGCCCGCACGCCACGCTCGACGGCGCCACGCAGAGCGTGCTGAAGGTGCTGACGGCGTTCCGCCAGCTCTGAGCGCGTTCAGCCCGGCCCGGGCTTGGGGCCGCGCGTGCCCAGCGAGAGGATCTCGTTGGCGTTGACGATGGCCGCGGCGATGTCTTCCATGGTGGTGCGCTTGCTCATGGCCTGTTCGCGGATCAGGTCGTGGGCCTGGCCTTCGGACACGTCGTGCGTCTTCATGAGGATGCTCTTGGCCTCGGCCAGCTGGCGCACGCCGAGCAGCTTGGCCTCGGTCTTGCGCAGGCGCCGCGCGAGCGAGCGGCTTTCCTTGTGGGCTTCGCGCGCGACCACCAGCGCCGACAGCAGGCCGAACGAGCGCACCGGCGACGGCAGCACGGCCTTGGCGCGGATCTCGAGCACGGCCTCGACGATGGTCGGGTTCTCGTAGGTCACGACGGCGATGACGGCGGGGGCGTCCTCGCTCTGGGTCCATTCGAAGCGCAGGTTGATGAAGTCGGGCTGCACGGCCATGAAGGCCACGTCGATGCCCTCGGGCAGGTGCTGCACGGGCGGCCAGAAGGCCTGCACCTGGCAGCCGATGCGCTGCAGTTGCTGGGTGAGCTGCCGGCCGTCTGCGTCGTCGGGGTGGATCACCGCGATCTTCAGCAGCCGCAGCTCCTTGAGCTGCGGTGGCGTCACCCGCAGGGTGTGTCGCTTGGGGGCTGTGCTGTCCACGGTCAGGTCTCTCGTGGGACGCGTCCTGACGCCTCGCCTGCAACGGGACTAAAGCGGTGTGCCCTCATCCTAGAGCTCCAGCGCATCGAGCCGTGCCGTCCAGTCGCCCAGCGAGTGGGTGACGAGGTACGGGTCCGGGTACACCGGGCGCGTCGCCTGGCGCACGATGGTGAACTGCCCGTGCGCGTCGACGCGGCCGATGCGCGGGTACAGGCAGGTGTGGTGGTTGGTCGGATCGATCTTCACGCGGCCCTGCGGTGCATCGAACTCGCTGCCCAGGATGTGCGGCAGGATCTCCGCGATGCCGTCGGTGCCCGCCTGCCGGAAGGCGTTGGCGAAGATGTGCATCTGGAAGTACGAGGCCTCCCAGCACAGGTTGGGCACGCAGCCGTCGCCGAAGCGCGCACGCAGCCGCGCCAGGCAGCGCTGGTTGGCGGGCGAATCGATCGACTGGAAATACGGCGCCGCCGTGAAATGGCCCGTGGCCACGCCGGGGCCCATCTGCGAAATCTCGGCCTCCGAGGTCGTGAGGCTCGAGATGGGCATCGTCTTCGGGTCGAAGCCGGCCTCGGCATAGGCGCGGTACAGGCTCGCGGTGGAATCGCCCACCACCGTCGAGAAGATGAAGTCGGGCCGCTTGTCGCGGATGTCGTCCATGATCGCGCGGTAGTCCTTCTCGGTGGCGTCGAGTGCCACGTAGCGCTCGCCGAGCTTTTCGCTGCCGGGGCGCTGCATCACCAGCTCGCCCATGATGCGGTTCGACTCGTAGGGGTAGATGTAGTCGGAGCCGATCAGGTACACGCGCGCGCCGAAGTTCGTGGTCATGAACTCGGCCAGCTGCACGCTGTTCTGGTTGGGGGCCGCGCCGGTGTAGATCACGTTGCCCGAGTACTCGAAGCCTTCGTACAGCGTGGGGTAGAACAGCAGCTTGTTCCACTTCTCGATCACCGGGATCACGGCCTTGCGGCTGCTCGACATGTAGCAGCCGAAGAGCACGTTGACGCGGTCCTGCACGATCAGCCGCTCGGCCAGCTGGGCGTAGCGCACGGGGTTCGATTGCGGGTCGTAGCGCACGGCCACGAGTTCGCGGCCGTCGACGCCGCCGGCCGCGTTGATCTCCTCGATGGCCAGCAGCGCGCCCTGCAGCTGCGACAGGCCGATGGTCGAGGTGACGCCGGTCTCGGAATACAGAATGCCGACGCGAAGAGGGTCCCTGTCAGCCACTGGGGTGTCTCCTGGATGTGTGGGCCCTCATTGTGTGCTCCTCCCTGGCTTTCTTCATTCGATCGGTCAATGGGCGGCGGCCAGCCGCGTGCTCATGCGGGCCAGCCGTACGGGCAGGCTGCGCGCGTCGTCGGCGATGCAATAGTTGCGCCAGCCGAAGATGCGCCGCACGTACGCATCGGCCGCACCGTCCACCGCGATGCACGCGCTGCGCACGCCGGCGTCGCGCGCCTCGGTCACGGCCTGGCGGGCGTCTTCGATCAGGTACTTCGGGTCGTGCACGTCGATGTCCGAAGGCGCGCCGTCGGTCACCAGCAGGATCGCGCGCGGCCCGGCCGGCTCGGCCTGCAGGTGCGAGGCCGCATGGCGCAGCGCGGCGCCCATGCGCGTCGAGTAGCGCCCGCGCACCGCGCCGATCATGGCGCGCGAGGGCGCGGCCAGCGGCTGGCCGAACTCGAGCAGGCGGTAGTAGTACACCTCGGCGCGCGTGTTCGACGAGAAGCCGTGGATGGCGAGCCGGTCGATGCCGCGCGCGTTCGAGGCGGCCAGCAGCAGCGCGGCCTGCTTTTCCAGGTCGAGCAGCGACACGGCGCCATCGCCGTGGCCCGCGTCGTTGGCCGACTCCGAGAGGTCGAGCAGCACCAGCACGCTCGACGGGCGCGGCCCCTTGCCGGGGCGCATG
Source organism: Variovorax sp. V118 (assembly GCF_041154445.1). Taxonomy (GTDB): domain Bacteria; phylum Pseudomonadota; class Gammaproteobacteria; order Burkholderiales; family Burkholderiaceae_C; genus Variovorax; species Variovorax boronicumulans. The sequence goes on from NZ_AP028663.1 coordinate 156,821, forward strand.
AACAGCCGCGCATCGGGCCGCAGGCGCAGGCGGCGATCGACCAGCACCTCGATGGCTGCATTGAGGTCGATGTCGTCGCCTTCCCACTGGCGGCGCAGGCGGTGCGTGCGGTCGAGGTGGCGCGCGCGGGGCAGGGCGAGCGGCACGATGCGCCCGTTGCCCGCTGCTCCCGAGGTGTCCGCCGCGCCCAGGCCCTGCCACGCGGGCAGCTTCTCGATCACCGTGCACCAGTCGGGTCGCAGGCGCTCCTGCGTGCGGTCCCATTCGGGGTAGGTGTAGCGGCCGACTTCCATGTCGGCGATGCCTTCGGGTGGCGCTTCGTTGCCTTCGTTCGGTGCATCGGAAGGTGGCGGTGGCCGCACGCCCGTCTGCTGCAGCGCGATGGCGTCGTCGGGCGGCGTCTCGGCCTCGCCGAAATCCCACAGGTAGCTGTTGTCGTCGCGCCAGGGCGCGGGCACGGCGTAGTCCTGCGGCTCGAAGCGCACGCGCATCTGGCCCAGGTCGTTGGCGAGGATCGAGGCGACGGCGCGGAAGGCGTCATAGTCTTCCAGCCCCGCGCGCGAGACGGTCTCGTCGAACAGGCGGCGCGCCTTGTTCACCCAGTGGTTGTCGTCGGGCGCATCGGCGCGCAGCAGCACGCGGTCCATGCGTGCGACCAGCGCGGCAAAGCGCAGGTCGAGCGGATCGGGCGCGGGCGGCAGCGCGGCGACGAACCAGCTGTGCAGGCCGGGAAAGTCGCGGCACAGCAGCCGCTCGACGCGCGCGTCTTCAAGGGCCGAGACCACGGCGATGCCCATCGGCTTGAGCGTGCGCGCCGGCCGCGCAGGCGTCGAGTGGCGCAGGTGCGCGACCGCATGCGCGACCATCGCGCGGTGCTGGTGCAAGGCCTCGTCGCCCTCGGGCAGCAGCAGCCGTCGACCCACGAGCACCGCCCGCGCACCGGCCAGCGGCTGCACGTCGACATCGACGCCGGCCAGCCCGCGCGCCAGCAGCGAGAGGGCGCCGAACCCGTTGTTCATCCGAACTGCGCCTCGACAAAGCCCTGCAGCGCGCTCGCCATGTCGGGGTCGTCGGTGAGGGCGCGCGTCATCGTCATGTCGCAGCTGTCGCGCGGCGACACGCCGTCGCGGATCAGCACGCCCGCGTAGATCAGCATGCGCGTCGACACGCCCTCGTCGAGCCCGCGGTGCTTGAGCTCGCGCGAGCAGTGCGCAATGGCCACCAGCTTCGCGGCGAGCTCGATGCCGACGCCGGCCTCGTGCGCGACGATCTCCGCTTCGAGCGCGCCGTCGGGGTAGTCGAACTCCAGCGCCGCGAAGCGCTGGCGCGTCGAGGGCTTCATGTCCTTCGCGCTGCTCTGGTAGCCGGGGTTGTACGACACCACGAGCTGGAAGTCGGGGTGCGCGTGCACCAGCTCGCCCTTCTTGTCGAGCGGCAGGATGCGGCGCGCGTCGGTCAGCGGGTGGATCACCACGGTGGTGTCCTGCCGCGCCTCGACCACCTCGTCGAGGTAGCAGATGCCGCCGTGGCGCACCGCGAGCGTCAGCGGCCCGTCGTGCCAGGCCGTGCCGTTCGCATCGAGCAGGTAGCGGCCCACGAGGTCCGAGGCCGTCATGTCCTCGTTGCATGCGAGCGTGACCAGCGGCCGCCCGAGCGACCACGCCATGTGCTCCACGAAGCGCGTCTTGCCGCAACCGGTCGGCCCCTTGAGGATCAGCGGCATGCGGTGGCGGTAGGCATGCCGGTACAGCGCCACCTCGTGGCCCGCGGGCCGGTAGAAGGGCTCGGTCTCGATGCGGTAGGCGGCGAGCGGATCGTGCACGGGAGCGTTCATGGCGTGGCGAGCAGTTCCTGCAGGGCGTTGTCGATGAAGCGGGTGTCGACCGGGCTGCTGCCGCCGCCCGCGAAGTGGCCCCACACGCCAGGGATCGGGCGGCACTCGGCGTTCGGCATGTGAGACACCTCCCATTCGTTGTCGGCCACGGGAAAGTACAGGTCGCGCTCGGCCGGCATCACGATCGCGCGCGCCTTGATGGCGCCCAGCGCTTTCTTGAAGTCGCCCTTGAACACGGGGTTGTCGCTGATGTCGCCGTGCTGCCACGACCACAGCATCGCGAGCAGGTTGTTGGCGTCCTTCTTCAGGAAGAAGCCTTCCCAGTAGCCGACCAGGAAGTCTTCGAGCGAGCTGAAGCCCAGCTCGCGCCACAGCTGCTGCATGTAGAAAGGCTGCGACAACCCCCAGCCCGCGTACACGCGGCCCACCGCGCGCAGCCCGCGTGTCGGCGGCGTGGTGTACCAGCCGCCGTTCCAGGCCGCGTCGGCCGTGAGCGCGGCCTTCACGCCTTCGAGGAACACGATGTTGTGCGGCGCCGTCTTCGCCGAGCCGCAGAAGGGTGCGATGCGCTTCACCATCTCGGGGTACAGGCACCCCCACTGGTTGGTCTGCTGCGCGCCCATCGACCAGCCCACCACCAGCGCGAGCTGTTCGATGCCGAACTGCTCGGTCACCAGCCGGTGCTGCAGCGTCACGTTGTCGTAGAGCGTGACGTGCGGAAAGCGCGCGAGGTTGTAGGGCTCGGGCGTGTTGCTCGGCGAGGACGACAGCCCGTTGCCCAGCATGTTGGGCACGATGATGAAGTACTTCGCCGGGTCCAGCGCCATGCCGGGGCCGATGAGCCACTCGTTGTCATAGTGCTGGCCCGAGTACCAGGTCGGATAGACGATGGCGTTGCTCTTCTGTGCGTTGAGCGTGCCGTAGGTCTTGTAGGCGAGCTTCGCGCCGCGCAGGGTGGCCCCCCGCTGCAGCGCGACATCGCCGAGTTCGAAGATGTCGTGGTCCATGGGGCGGCGCGTCAGCGGTGCTTGGCCGTTCGTTCGGGATGCCCTCGATCGGGCACTCGGGCGTGCCGACCGTGCTGCGCGTGAACGACTCCACGCGCTCGCGCGTGCCCTCGGGGTCGTTGATCCACTGCGTGTAGAAGTTGTAGGGGCAGGCCGCCACGCCCTTGTCGCCGTCGCCCGAGTTGATGGTGCCGGTGTAGCCGCGGTGCACCAGCTTGAACAGGTGGTTCTGCGACTGGCCGTTCTTGCGCGCGTCGCGGATCAGGCCCATCGACAGCTCGGCGTAGTTGATGCCCATCTCTTCCTCGCCGCATTCGCCGAGCGTGCGGCCGTCGAAGCCGATGAGCGCCGAGTGGCCGAAGTACGAGTACACGCCGTCGAAGCCGGCCGCGTTGGCCACCGCCACGTAGGTGTTGTTCATGAAGGCCATGGCCTTGGAGACCATGATCTGCTGCTCCTTGGCCGGGTACATGTAGCCCTGGCAGCGGATGATGAGTTCGGCCCCGCGCATCGCGCAGTCGCGCCAGATCTCGGGGTAGTTGCCGTCGTCGCAGATGATGAGGCTCATCTTCATGCCCTTGGGGCCTTCGCTCACGTAGGTGCAGTCGCCCGGGTACCAGCCCTCGATGGGCACCCACGGCATGATCTTGCGGTACTTCTGGACGATCTCGCCCTGGTTGTTCATGAGGATCAGCGTGTTGTAGGGCGCCTTGTTCGGGTGCTCCTCGTGGCGCTCGCCGGTCAGCGAGAACACGCCCCACACGTTGGCGCGGCGGCACGCGTCCGCGAAGATCGCGGTCTCCTCGCCGGGGATGGCCGAGGCGGTGTCGTACATCTCCTTGGCGTCGTACATGATCCCGTGCGTGGAGTACTCGGGAAAGATCACCAGGTCCATGCCCGGCAGGCCTTTCTTCATGCCGACCAGCATCTCGCCGATCTTGCGTGCGTTGTCCAGCACCTCGGCCTTGGTGTGCAGGCGGGGCATCTTGTAGTTGACGACCGCGACGCCGACGCAATCGTTGCTGCTCGAAATATCACCATGTCTCATGACGCTGCTCCTGAAGAGTGGTTGAAGGGAAAGAGGGAAGGGCTTACACGGTCAGAAAGGACCTGACCTTGTCCTGGTCGAGGCTCGCGCGCGCTTCGTCGTGCACGATGCGGCCCCGATCGATGACGAGAAAGCGGTCGGCCAGGTCGAGCGCGAAGCTCAGCACCTGCTCCGACACCACGACGGCGAAGCCGCGCTCGGCGCGCAGCACGTTCAGCGTCTGCGCGATCTCCTTGATGATCGAAGGCTGGATGCCCTCGGTGGGTTCGTCGAGGATCAGCACCTTCGGCTCCGAGATGAGCGCGCGCGCAATCGCCAGCATCTGCTGCTGGCCGCCCGAGAGGTTGCCGGCCTTGCGCTGCTTCATGTCCTTGAGCACGGGGAAGAAGGTGTAGAGGTAGTCGGGCACCGTGCGATGACCCGACTTCGCGGCACCGGCGAGGATGTTCTGCTCCACCGTGAGGAACGGAAACACCATGCGCCCCTGCGGCACGAAGGCCAGGCCCTGCGCCACGCGCTGGTAGCTGGGCAGCGTCGTGAGCTCGGCGCCGCCCAGGCGGATGTGACCACCGCGCGCGGGCAAGAGGCCGATGAGCGACTTCAGCAAGGTGGTCTTGCCCATGCCGTTGCGGCCCATGATGGCGACCGCCTCGTCGGGCGCGACGCGCAGCGACACATCGCGGATGACGTGCGACTCGCCATACGCCACGTTGAGTTCGGAGACTTCGAGCATGTGAATTTCTCCTTCTTCTCAGTGGCCGAGGTACACGTCGATCACGCGCGGGTCGGCCTGCACCTCGGCGGCCGTGCCTTCGCTCAGCAACTTGCCCTGGTGCAGCACCGTGACGCGGTGCGCGATGCGCTTGACGAAGTCCATGTCGTGCTCGATGACGACCACCGACTTGCCGGCCGAGATGCGTCGCAGCAGGTCGCCGGTCTGCTCGCGCTCGCGCGGGCTCATGCCGGCCACGGGCTCGTCGAGCAGCAGCAGTTCGGGCTCCTGCATCAGCAGCATGCCGATCTCGAGCCACTGCTTCTGCCCGTGGCTGAGCTGCCCGGCACGGTGGCCCAGCCGATCGGCCAGGAAGACCTGCTCGGCCATCGCGTCGATGCGCGCACGCACGGCGGGCGTGCGGCGAAAGGTCAGCGACTGCAGCAGGCCGTGCATGCGAGGCAGCGAGATCTCGAAGTTTTCGAGCACCGTGAGGTCTTCGTAGACCGAGGGCGTCTGGAACTTGCGGCCCACGCCGGCGCGCACGATCTCGTACTCGTTCAGGCGACCGAGGTCCTGGCCGTTGAACAGCACGCGGCCCGCGCTGGGCTTGGTCTTGCCGCAGACCATGTCGAGCAGCGTGGTCTTGCCGGCACCGTTCGGGCCGATGATCACGCGCAGCTCGTTGCGCTCCACCGAGAGGCTGAGCCCGTCGACGGCCTTGAAGCCGTCGAAGGACACGGTGAGGTCCTCGATGCGCAGGATCTGCTCGCTCGACGGCGGCACCGCCGAGGCGGCCTGCGGCAGCCCGCCGTTGGGCATCGTCATCGTGGCGTTCATGGCGCCACCTCCGAGGTACGGCGGCGCACGAGCTTTTCGCCCAGGCCCGCGAGCCCGTTCGGCATCGCCCACACCACGAGGATGAACACCGCGCCCAGCACGTACAGCCAGCCTTCGGGGAAGGTCTCCGACAGGTACGACTTGAGGAAGCCGATGAGCAGCGCGCCGATCACCGCGCCCGGAATCGACAGCCGCCCGCCGACCGCCGCGTAGATCACCATCTCGACCGAGGCCACGACGCCGATCACGCCCGGCGCGATGAGCCCCACCTGCAGGCTGTAGAACGCACCGCCGATGGCCGACAGCACGGCGGCCACCGCGAACACGAAGGCCTTCATGTGCGCCGTGTTGTAGCCGCTGAAGCGCACGCGGTCTTCCTTGTCGCGGATGGCGATCAGCAGCTTGCCGAAGCGGCTGCGCACGATGGCGAGCGACACCATCATCACCAGCGCGATGGCCGCCACCTCGACGAAGTACATCGTGCGCTTCGCCTCGTCGGTGGCGATGTCCCAGCCCAGCAGCGTGCGGAAATCGGTGATGCCGTTGGCGCCGCCGGTGTCGCCCTGCTGGCCGACCACCACCACCGTGAGCGTGAGCGCCAGCGACAGCGTGACGATCGCGAAGTACACGCCGCTCACGCGCCGCTTGAAGATCGCGTACGAGAACACGTAGGCCAGCACGGCGGGAATCACAAGGATGCCCACGACCGTCCAGCCCAGCGAGTGGAAGGGCTGCCACCACGCGGGCAGCTGCTCGACGCTGCTCCACACCATGAAGTCCGGCAGCTCGGGCGCGGACGCTTCGAGCTTGAGGAACATCGCCATCATGTAGCCGCCCAGCCCGAAGAACATGCCCTGGCCCAGGCTCAGCACGCCGCCGTAGCCCCAGGTGAGCACCACGCCCACCGCGACGAACGCGAAGGCCAGGTATTTGCTCACGAGGTTCAGGCGGAACGGGTCGAGCGTGAGCGGCAGCACCACGGCCAGCAGCACCAGCACGGCGAGCAGGGCGCCGATGTCGCGCTTGCGTTGAGGAGAAAGACCGCGCATGCCTCAGCTCCTCGACCGCGTGGCGAACAGGCCGTTGGGCCGGAAGTACAGCACCGCGATCACCAGCAGCAGGATCGTGGCCTTGGCCATCGAGCCGCTCATGAGGTACTCGAGCCAGGTCTGCGACTGCGCGATGGCAAAGCCCGAGAGCGCGGTGCCGATGAGGCTCTGCACGCCGCCGAACACCACCACGATGAACGAGTCGACGATGTACAGCTGGCCCGTGCCGGGGTTGGTCGAGCCGATCATCGTGAACACCGCGCCCGCGATGCCCGCCAGGCCCGAGCCCAGCGCGAAGGTCATCGCGTCGACGCGGTGCGTGTCGATGCCCACCGCGCCGGCAATGGCGCGGTTCTGCGTCACCGCGCGCACCTTCAGCCCCCACGGCGTGCGGTACAGCAGCAGGTACACGCCGACCGCCACCAGGGCCGTGAGCCCGACGATGAAGATGCGGTTCAGCGGCAGCTGGATGCCCGCCGTCGGCTCCCACGCCCCCGCCAGCCACGAGGCCAGCGGCACGCTCACTTCCTGCGCGCCGAAGATCGAGCGGTAGGCCTGCTGCAGCATGAGGCTCAGGCCCCAGGTGGCCAGCAGGGTGTCCAGCGGGCGGTCGTAGAAGAAGCGGATGAAGCCCCGCTCCAGCACATAGCCGAACGCGAAGGTCACGGCGAACGCGAACGGAATCGCGGCGAACAGGTACAGGTCCATGAAGCCCGGCGCGTAGTGCGCGAAGAAGCGCGCCGCCAGGTAGGTCATGTAGGCGCCCAGCGCCATCAGCTCGCCGTGCGCCATGTTGATGACGCCCATCAGGCCGAACACGATGGCCAGCCCGATGGCCATGAGCAGCAGGATGGTGAACAGGCTCACGCCGTTGAACACCTGCATCACCGCGATGTCGAAGTTCATCGCGTTCAGACCTTCGGGAAAGGGTTGGGCTCGACCAGCTGCGGCGATTCCCACACGATGTCGAACTGCCCGTCGGGCCGCGCGCGGCCCACGCGCACCTTCTTCCACACATGGTGGTTGGTGGCGTGGATGCGCACCGTGCCCTCGGGTGCCTCGATCTCCACGCCCGCGGCGGCGGCCGTGACCTTGTCCACGTCGAAGGACTTGGCCTTTTCCACCGCCAGCTTCCACAGGTACACGCTGTTGTAGGCCACCTCCATCGGGTCGCCGATCACGCGGTCCTGACCGTACTTGGCCTTGAAGGCCTTCACGAACTTCTCGTTGGCCGGCGACTTGATGCTCTGGAAGTAGCCCATGCAGGCGTAGTAGCCCGCGGCGTTGTCCTTGCCGATGCCGTCGATCTCGTTCTCGGACACCACGGTCGACAGCAGCACCTGCTTCGCGCCATCGAGGCCCGCCGCGCGCAGCTGCTTGTAGAAGGCGACGTTGGAGCCGCCCACCACCGTGCTGTAGATGCAGTCGGGCTTGGCGGCCTTGATCTTGTTGATGATCGACGAGAACTCGGTGTGGCCCAGCGGCGCGTACTCCTCGCCGAGCACCTTGCCGCCGGCCTTCGCGATGGCGGGCTTGGCGATCTTGTTGCAGGTGCGCGGGTAGATGTAGTCGGAGCCGACGAGGAAGAAGTTCTTGCCCTTCTCGCGCGCCATCCATTCCACCGCCGCGATCACCGACTGCGTGGCTTCCTGCGAGGGATAGAACACGCGCTTGTCCTGCTCCTGGCCCTCGTAGTAGGTCGGATAGAACAGCAGGCCCTTGGCCTGGTTGAGCACTGGCAGCAGCGCCTTGCGCGAGGCCGAGGTGTAGCAGCCGATGATGGCCGCCACCTTGTCGCGCTCCAGCAGCTTGCGGGCCTTCTCGGCGAACACCGAGTTCTCGCTCGCGCCGTCTTCGACCACGGCCTCGATCTTCTTGCCCATCACGCCGCCGGCGGCGTTGATCTCCTCGATGGCCAGCTTCTCGGCGTCGACCAGCGAGGCCTCGGCGATGGCGATGGTGCCCGAGAGCGAATGCAGCAGGCCGAGCTTCACGGTGGCGCCGTCCTGCGCGCGGGCCAGGCCGGCCACGCCGCCGGCGGCGCCCAGCACGATCATCGAGCCGCCGGTCTTCACGATCTGGCGGCGGTTGAAAGCGTTCGTCATGTCAAATTCCTTTGCTTTGGTTTTGTGCGAGTCATCAGGAACATCCGACCTTCGGCACCGCGTTTTGGGTGTCTCCTCCCGCCGCGCGGCCCCTGCAAACGAGCGCTGTGCTGCCAGTGCGTTTTCTCCGGGCAAGGCTGCGCCACCGGATGGCGCGCATCCGTTTGAAAAAGGCGTTGTTGCGACCGAAAAAACAAAAAAGCCCGAACCGGTGGTGAAACCGATTCGGGCTTAATTGCCCGACACCTCGCTGGCAGCACTGGCAGCGGGCGTCGTATGACTGGGAACGATTGCTCGTTGGGGCGGATTCTTCTCAACTCACCCCGGCGTGAACATACGCTCTTTCGCTAATTGGCGAAAGGGCGGCGCGTGTGCTATTCGCGCGCAGCGCCTGAACACATCAGCTGCGCGGGCGTGCGTAGTCCGACTCGATCCACGCGGTGGCGCTCGAGGTCGTGAGCCGGAACGCGGGCGACACGTTCACGCTCGCCAGCTCCGAGTCGTCGGCATCGTCATACGCCGTGAGCGTGGCCGAGGGGTTGTCTTCGTCGGGCACGATCGACAGCGCCACGCGGATGCGCTGCTCGTTGCGCGCGGTGACCGTCACGCTCTTGTTGAGCGTGGCGTGCAGCTGCTGCTCGTGGCGGCGGATCACCTCGGCGGCGGTCTTCACCAGCGTGTGGAAGGCGGGGGTGTCCAGCGGCTTGGGGTTCTTCTTGTCGCGGCCCATGGTCCAGGGGCCGACGAGCGCGGGCTCGGGGTCGCCGTGGCGGGTCATCTCGACGGCCCAGCCGTCGTCTTCCTCGTTCTTGATGATGCGGGCGGTCCAGAGGTCGTCGCGCCAGAGGCGGGGTTCCTGCAGGGGGAGGTGGTCGGGGGAGTCGGTCGTCGTCATTCAGGGAGAAGCTTTGGGTCTTGCGCGGGGCATTGTCGCCCGGGGCGCGGGGGCCGCCGCCGCGCCCACGTACTGTTGCAAGCCCTCGATCAGCGCATCGAAGGCCACGCGGCAGCGCGGGCTGTGGCGCAGGTCTTCGTGCATCGTGACCCAGGTGTCGAGCTTGAGCGAGAGCGCGCGCGGCAGCAGGCGCACCAGCGCGGCGTCGCGTTTCGCCAGGCCCACCTGGCACACGCCGATGCCCGCGCCCGCGCGAATGAGGGCCAGCTGCGCGAGGTCGCTGTCGGTGCGCAGCGCAAAGGCGTCGCGCGTGAAGCCCGTGACCGACTTGAAGGACTTGATCGCCTCGCGCACGAAGGCCGAGGGCTGGTCGTAGCCGATGAGTGCATGCGCCGCCAGGTCGTCGGGCGTGCGCGGCGTGCCGTGGCGCGCGAGGTAGCTGGTGTGCGCATGAAAGCCCAGCTCGATGTTCCCGATGCGGCGCGCCACCAGCTGCGCCTGCCGGGGCCGCACCATGCGCACGGCGATGTCGGCCTCGCGGCGCAGCAGGTCTTGCACGCGGTTGGTCGACACCAGCTCGACCTTCAGCGCCGGGTGCGCTTCGCGCAGCCGCGCCACGACGGGCGGCAGCACCTCCACCGCGACCACCTCGCTGACCGACACCCGCACCACGCCGCGCACGCCGTCGCCCTGGCTGCTGGCCGCGCGCTGCAGCGAGGCCGCAGTGCTTTCCATGGCCTCGGCATGCGTGCGCAGCGCCAGCGCCACTTCGGTGGGCAGCAGCCCCACCTGCGAGCGGGTGAAGAGCACCACGCCGAGCGCCTCTTCGAGCGCTGCCACGTGGCGCCCGACGGTGGGTTGCGTGATGCCGAGTGCGCGCGCCGCGCCCGAGAGCGAGCCTTCGCGCAGCACGCCGAGGAAGGAGCGGTACAGCTCCCAGCTGATGTTCCATGTCATACGGAAATGTATGACCGATGGTGCATGTTCGGCAATTCCATTCGAACCCCATCCTGCCCAGAATTCACCCATCGATCACTGTTCAGGAGCATTTCATGGCACGCAACGACAACACGGTTCTGGTGCTCGGCGCCACGGGCGGCATCGGCGGCGAGGTGGCCCGCCAGCTGTGCGATGCGGGCTGGGAGGTGCGCGCTTTGAAGCGCGGCGCGGTCGAGGGGAAGCGCGAGGGCATCACCTGGCTGGCCGGCGATGCGATGGACGCGCAGGCCGTGCGACGGGCCGCGAAGGGCTGCGCGGTCATCGTGCATGCGGTCAATCCGCCGGGCTACCGCGGCTGGTCGGAGCTGGTGCTGCCGATGCTCGACAGCACCCTGGCCGCCGCGAAGGCCGAGGGCGCGACCGTCGTCCTGCCCGGCACGGTCTACAACTTCGGTCCCGATGCCTTCCCGCTGCTGGCCGAAGACTCGCCGCAGCGCCCGCTCACCGCCAAGGGTGCGATCCGCGTCGAGATGGAAAGGCGCCTCGAAGACGCCAGCCGCGAAGGCGCGCGCGTGCTGATCGTGCGCGCCGGCGACTTCTTCGGTCCGAAGGCCGGCAACAACTGGTTCTCGCAGGGGCTGGTGAAGGCGGGCCAGCCCGTCCGGGCCGTCAGCCGCCCCGGCGACCCCGGTGTGGGCCACCAGTGGTCGTACCTGCCGGACGTGGCCCGCACCATGGTCGAGCTGCTGGCGCGGCGCGACCGGCTCGCGCCCTTCGCGCGCTTCCACATGGCCGGCCATTGGGACGCCGACGGCACGCGCATGAGCGACGCGATCCGCAAGGTGGTGGCCCGGCGCACCGGCGCCCAGGTGCGCGTGTCGGCCTTCCCGTGGTGGCTGCTGGCGCTGGCCTCGCCCTTCGTCGTCACCTTTCGCGAACTGCGCGAGATGCGCTACCTGTGGCGCACGCCCGTGGGCATGGACAACGCGAAGCTGGTGGCCTTCCTGGGCCGCGAGCCGCACACGCCGCTCGAAGAAGCCGTGGAGGCCGCGCTCGACGGCATGGGCTGCCTGCCCGTGGCGCCCGTGGCCGTCGCGGCCTGAGCGGGGGTCAGAACACCGACAGCCCGGTGCGCGCCACGAACATCTCCAGCGCCTTCATGCCCAGCAGCGAATTGCCGGTGGCATCGAGCGCCGGCGACCACACGCACAGCGTGAGCTGGTCGGGCACCACCGCGACGATGCCGCCGCCCACGCCGCTCTTGCAGGGCAGGCCGATCGAGAAGGCCACGTCGCCGGCCGCGTCGTAGGTGCCGCAGGTGAGCATCAGCGAATTGATGCGGCGCGTCTGCCGCTCGCCCGTGACCTCGGGCTCGCCGGCGATCGGGTGCGCGCCGTCGCGGCACAGGAAGGCGGCGGCGCGCGCGAGCTGGCGGCAGCTCATGCGCAGCGCGCACTGGTGGAAGTAGGTGTCGAGCACCTCGGCCACGTCGTTGTCGATCTTGCCGAAGCTCTTCATGAAGTTGGCCAGTGCGACGTTGCGAAAGCCCGTGTCGGCTTCCGACTGCGCCACCTCGCCGTCGAAGCCGATGCGCTCGCCGCACAGGCTGGTCATGAGCGCGAGGATGTCGGCCTTGGCGCTACCGCCCCTGGCGTTGGCCTGGCTCACGAGCCGGTCGGCCACCGCGATGGCGCCGGCATTGATGAAGGGGTTGCGCGGCTTGCCCTGCTCGTTCTCCAGCTGCACCAGCGAGTTGAAGGGGTTGCCCGAGGGCTCGCGCCCGATGCGCTCCCACAGCGCGTCGCCCATGCGCTGCATGGCGAGCGTGAGCGTGAAGAGCTTGGACACGCTTTGAATGGAGAAGGGCGTCTCGAAGTCGCCCGCGCCGGCTTCCTCGCCGTCGCAGGTGCGCAGCGCGATGCCGAACTGCCGCGCATCGACGCGCGCCAGCGCCGGGATGTAGCTGGCCACGGTGCCGCCCTGGCCGAGCTGCAGGCGCAGGGTGGCGACGATCTCGTCGAGGACGGGCTGGAACCGGTGGAGTTTCTTGCTCATGCCGGGCGTTGTACCGCAGGCCGCCGGTTCACCAGCACGATGCCCAGCGCCACGCCGATCAGCGCCACCACCAGCTGCAGCGTGAGCGGCTCCTTCAGCAGTGCCACGCCGAAGATCAGCGCGAACAGCGGCGTGAGAAAGGTGAAGGACGACATCTGCGTGGCCGGATAGTGCCGCAGCAGCCACATCCAGGTGAGGTAGCTGGCGAAGGCGCCCACTACCGTCTGCAGGCCGATGGAGGTCCAGGCCCAGGCGGAGTACGAGAAGCCCCAGGTTTCGCCCAGCGCGAGCGACAGCAGGGAGCACACGGCGGCCGTCACGGCGACTTGGTAGAACAGCGTTTTTTCGGCGCTGGCCGTGGCCAGGCGCGTGGTGCGCAGCGTGAGCGTGGTCAGGCCCCAGAGCATGCCGGCCGCCAGCGCCATGCCGTCGCCGATGAGCTGCGACGAACTCATGTGGCCGAAGCCTTCGCTGAAGGCCAGCACCACGCCCGCGAACGCGATGAACAGGCCCAGCCACTGGAAGCCGCGCAGCCGCTCGGCCGGCACCCAGCGCGGCAGCAGCAGCGAGACCCAGAACGGGGCCGTGTAGAGGAACACCGTGAGCCGCGAGGCGCTGGTGTGCTGCAGCCCCAGGTAGATGCCGGCGAACTCGCCCGCGAACAGCAGGCCGGCCAGCAGCCCGGGCCACAGCGTGCCGTCGCGCTCGAACAGCGGCACGCGCCGCACTGCGCACCACAGCCACAGCAGCGCCACCGCGCCGACCATGCGCACCGTGGCCTGCCACAGCGGCGGCACCTCGGTCACGGTGGTCTTGATGAGGATCTGCTGCAGGCCCCAGAACGCGCAGCAGACGATGAGCAGGCCGATGGCCAGGGAGTCGAGGTGGGTCTTGCGCTGGATCATTCGCGGTCAGTCGGTGGCTGCAAAGACGGCGAACAGCCGCCGAATTCATCCGATGATCGTAGCGCGACGGCGCCCGCGCCGTGCGGCGCCGCTCAGTGCCCGGCCAGCGGGTAGGGCGGCTTGCCGCGCGTGCCCACCATCAGGTCGGGCACCACGGTCTCGACGTCGGGCACGGTGCGCGCCGCGCGCTCGAGCTTGCGGGCCAGCGCCGCGTCGGGCACGCAGCCCTGCAGGTAGACCCAGCGGCGCTGCACCGTGACCCACACGCTGCTGCGGCGCACGCCCGGCACCGCGAGCAGCGCGGCACGCACCTTCGGCGCGAGCGGCTTGTCGTAGCGGTAGGCGTTGCTGTCGGTGCACTTGCCGGCGAGCCAGCAGCTGGTGCCGCGCTCCAGCCGCGAGTGGGTCTGCGCGCGGCGCTCCTCGGCGGTGTAGTAGGGGCCCTGCGGCATGGGGCAGGCCGGCAGGCCCGCGGCGACCTGGAAGAAGGGGTCGTCGAACCAGTTCTGCCGCAGCGGCGATGGCGGCTCGGGCGTGCCCTGCGCCGTGGCAATCCGCGCAGCGAGCAGCAGGACGGCCAGCAGCGCGGGGTGCTTCACAACGGGTGCTCGGTGTAGAAGCGCCCGCCGTGGAACAACAGCGGCGAGGCGTCGGGGTCGTGCGTGCAGCGCTCCACCTCGCCCACGAAGATCACGTGGTCGCCTTCGTCGTAGCGGCTGCGGTTGAAGCACTCGAAGCTGGCCGCCGCGCCCTGCAGCACCGGCGCGCCGCCCAGGCCGTCGGTGTAGGCCACGTCGGCCCAGCGGTCGATGTTCTTGGTGGCGAAGCGCTCCGCCAGCGCCTTCTGGTTGGCGGCCAGGATGTTGACCGCGTAGTGCGAGCCGGCGCGCAGCGCCGACATCGACGCCGCCGCGCGCGCCAGGCTCCACAGCACCAGCGGCGGCGCCAGCGACACCGAGTTGAACGAGTTGGCCGTGAGGCCGACCAGGCTGCCGTCGGCCGCGCGTGCGGTGACGATGGTCACGCCGGTGGCGAACATGCCGAGTGCCTTGCGGAATTCGCCGGGCGAGAAGGTGGGGGGCTGGGCCCGGCGGGAAGTGGTCACGGGAGAACGGACGGCAAGGCGGTGAGCGGCGGAGAAGGGGCCATTTTGGCTCAGGCTCTGGCGGGCTGCTGAACCGGCCCGAGCAACTCGGTCACCAGCCGGGTATAGACCGTGGCGGCGGCCGAGGGCGTGCGGCCTGCCAGCGTCACCAGGCTGTAGTGGGTGCGCATGCGCGACAGGCCCGCCACGGCCAGCGGCGCGAGCGCGGCGGTCTCGGGCGCGAGGCCGGGCGCGTGGGGCGCGAGGATCACCGCGTGGGCCGTGAGCGCGAGGTGCCGCAGCGTGTCGGCGTCGTCGCAGGTCACGTTGAACACGCCGCGGTCGGTGCGGCGGATCTGCCGGTCGAAATGCGCGGCCACCTCGGCCGGCAGGTTGGGGCCGGCCACCGGGTAGTCCATGAGCTGCTCGAGCGTGACAGGCGCCGGCTGCCTGAGCAGCGGGTGCCGGGGCCGCACGAAGAAGGACACCGGCACGTTGGGCAGCCGCGCCAGCTTCAGGCCAGGCTGCTTCTTCAGGTCGCGGGTGTCGGCGATGAACAGGTCGATCTGGCGCCGGTGCAGGCGCTCGCTGAGGGTGGGGGTGTCGGCCACTTCCATGCGCATCAGCAGCTGCGGGTGGCGCTGCGTCATGAGCGAGAGCGCCGCGCGCCCGAGCAGCCCGGCCGCGAACGGGCCCAGGCCCACGTTGAGGCTGCCGAGCGTGAGGCCTTCGAGCTGCTGCACCTCGCGCTGGATCTGCCGCGCGTCGGCGACCAGCTCGCGGGCCCGCGCCAGCACCAGCTCGCCGGCCTGCGTGAAGCGCACGGTGCCGTAGGCGCGGTCGATGAGGCGAGCCTTCAGCGCCTGCTCCAGCGCGTCGATGCTGCGCGAGAGCGCGGGCTGCGACAGGTGCACGGCCTGCGCGGCACGCCCGAAGCTGCCTTGCTCGGCGAGGGCGATCAGGTGCTGGAGGTGGCGCAGCTGCATTTTGCGTTTCGGTTCAAAAGCAAGCGCACATTTTGCATTTGCCAAGGGGTTGGGCGCTTCCGAAAATCGGCCGCTGCCTTCCCGTGCCCCCGTCGTCCGACAGACCCAACCCCGAGACATCGATGACCCGCATTGCTTCTGCCGCTTCTTTCGCGCCTACCCGTTTCTCCCTGGCCCTCGTCGCCTGGGCCTGCGCCTTCACCGCCACGGCGCAGCCGGTGGTCGCGCCCAAGGCGGCCGAGCCCGTCACGCTGAAGGCCAACGCCGACATGGCGAAGGCGCTGCCCTTTGCGAACAAGCAGGACTTCGAGGACGCGATGCGCGGCTTCATCGGCACCGTGCCCGACGCGCTGGTGACGGGCGCCGGCCCGCGCCCGGTCTGGAACATGAAGCCCTACGACTTCCTGAAGGCGAATGAGGCGGCCGACACGGTCAACCCGAGCCTGTGGCGGCAGGCGCAGCTCAATGCCATTCACGGCCTGTTCAAGGTGACTGACCGGGTCTACCAGGTGCGCGGCTTCGACCTGGCGAACGTCACCATCGTCGAGGGCGACACCTCGCTGATCGTGATCGACCCGCTGCTGGCCGCCGAGACCGCGCGCGCCGCGCTCGAGCTGTACTACCAGCATCGCCCGAAGAAGCCGGTCGGCACGGTGATCTACACGCACGGCCACGCCGACCATTTCGGCGGCGTGAAGGGCGTGGTCAGCGAGGCCGACGTGGCCGCGGGCAAGGTGCAGGTGATCGCGCCCTCGGGTTTCATGGAGTCGGCGGTGGCCGAGAACATCCTGGCGGGCAATGCGATGAACCGCCGCTCGCAGTACCAGTTCGGCACGCTGCTGCCGCCGGGCGCGCGCGGGCAGGTCGACACGGGCCTGGGCAAGGCGCTGGCGCGCGGCAGCGTGACGCTGATCGCGCCCACCTCGACCATCGAGAAGACCACCGAGGAGCGCACCATCGACGGCGTGCAGATCGTGTTCCAGCTGGTGCCGGGCTCCGAGGCGCCGTCCGAGATGCTCATGTACATGCCGCAGTTCCGCGTGCTCAACATGGCCGAGGACGTGACGCACAACATGCACAACCTGTACACGATCCGCGGCGCCGAGGTGCGTGACGGCAACCTGTGGGCCAAATACATCGACGAGGCGCGCGTGGCCTTCGGCGACAAGACCGACGTGCTCATCGCGCAGCACCACTGGCCCACCACGGGGCGCGAACGCATCGTCGACCTGCTGAAGAAGCAGCGCGACATGTACAAGTTCATCAACGACCAGTCGCTGCGCCTGCTGAACCACGGCTACACGGCGTCCGAGATCGCCGAGACGCTGCGCATGCCCGCGAGCCTGGAGCAGGAGTGGTCCACGCGCGGCTACTACGGCACGCTGCGCCACAACGCGAAGGCGGTCTACCAGAAGTACCTGGGCTGGTACGACGCCAACCCGGCCAACCTGAACCCGCTGCCGCCGGTGGCGCAGGCGAAGAAGACGGTCGAGTACATGGGCGGCGCCGACGCGGTGGTGGCGCGCGCCCGCGAAGACTTCAAGAAGGGCGAGTACCGCTGGGTGGCCAGCGCGATGAGCCAGGTGGTGTACGCCGACCCGGCGAACCGCGCGGCACGCGAACTCGGCGCCGACGCGCTCGAACAGCTGGGCTACCAGTCGGAGGCCGGCACCTGGCGCAGCGCCTACCTGGTGGGCGCGATGGAACTGCGCAACGGCGTGCCGAAGATCCCGGGCGGCAGCAGCGCGAACGGTGACACGCTGAAGGCGGTGAGCAACGAGCTCTTCTTCGACTTCCTCGGCGTGCGGCTCGATGCGGCCAAGGCCGAGGGCAAGACGATGGTGGTCAACTGGAACTTCACCGATTCGAACCAGAAGTTCGTGCTGACGCTGGAGAACTCGGCGCTCACGCACGTGAAGAACCAGCAGGCTGCCGGCGCGGATGCCACGGTCACATTGAGCCGGGCGACGCTCGATGCGATCACGCTGAAGCAGACGACCTTTCCGGAAGCGGTGCAGTCGGGGCTCGTGAAGATCGACGGCAACCGGGCGAAGCTGGGCGAGCTGTTCGGGATGCTCGACAACTTCGACCTGATGTTCCCGGTGGTCGAGCCCCGCAAGTAAGCGGGCTCAGCCGAAGAACCAGTAGCAGACCGCAATCGCAGCCACCACCCCCGCCAGCTCCGCCAGCAAGGCACAGGTCACGGTGTGCCGGGCGCGCTGGATGCCCACGGCGCCGAAGTACACCGCCAGCACGTAGAACGTGGTCTCGGTGCTGCCCTGGATGGTGGCGGCCACCAGCGCGGGGAAGCTGTCGACGCCCTGGGTCTTCATGGTCTCGATGAGCATGGCGCGGGCCGCGCTGCCCGAGAAGGGCTTGACGAGCGCCGTCGGCATCGCGTCGACAAAACGTGCGTCCCAGCCGCCGGCCTGCACCAGCCAGCGCAGGCCGTCGAGCGCGAAGTCGAGCGCGCCCGAGGCGCGCAGCACGCCCACCGCGCACAGCATCGCGACGAGGTAGGGCAGCAGGTGCTTCGCGATGTCGAAGCCTTCCTTCGCGCCTTCGACAAAGGCCTCGTAGACCTTCACGCGCCGGATCGCGCCGGCCGCCAGGAACACGATGATCACGCCGAACAGCGTGAGGTTGCCCAGCAGCGACGACAGCGAGGCGATGGCCGCAGCCGACAGCGTGCCCAAGAGCGCCATGAAGCCGCCCAGCAGCAGCGCGCCCGGCACCAGGTAGGCCAGCACCACCGGGTCCCACAGCCGCAGGCGCTGCACCACCGCCACCGACAGCAGGCCCACCAGCGTCGAGGCGCTCGTGGCCAGGAGGATCGGCAGGAACACCAGCGTCGGGTCGCTCGCGCCCTGTTGCGCCCGGTACATGAAGATGGTGACGGGAAGCAAGGTCAGTGACGAGGCGTTGAGCACCAGGAACAGGATCTGCGCGTTGGTGGCCGTCACGGGGTCGGGGTTCAGTCGCTGCAGCTCGCGCATGGCCTTCAGGCCGATCGGCGTGGCGGCGTTGTCCAGCCCCAGCGCATTGGCCGCGAAGTTCATCGTGATGAGCCCGAGCGCGGGGTGCCCGGCCGGCACGCCCGGCATCAGCCGCCTGAACAGCGGCCCGAGCAGGCGCGCGAGCCAGCCGACGAGGCCGGCGGTTTCGGCGATGCGCAGGAAGCCCAGCCACAGCGTGAGCGTGCCGAACAGCAGCACCATCACCTCGACGGCCAGCCGCGCCATCGCGAACAGGCTTTCGACCAGCGCCGCGAACACGGTCGGGTCGCCGCCGACGAGCCACCGTCCCAGCGCTGCGAGCGCCGCCATCCCGAAGAACCCCAGCCACAACCCATTGAGCACGCGTTTTTTCCTTCTTTTCGTTGGCTGCCGTGTGTGCCGTTGATCATAGGGCGGCATGCCGCCCCGGCCGGGCTCTGCGGCGCTACAGTGCGACCCATGGCCGCCGCCCTGTTCCGCCTTCGTCGCTTCGTCGCCCTGGTGTCGAGCGGGCTGGCCCTCGCGTGGCTCGCGGGCTGCGCCAGCCTGCCGCCGCCGCAGCCGCACCCGGTGCTCACGAACGCGATCACCGACGTGGCCGACACCGACCTGGGCCGGCTGGCCGCCCAGGACGCGCCGCAGGGCGGGGCGGCGGGGCTGTCGGGCTTCCGGCTGCTGCCCGAGGCGGCGTTCGCGTTCGACGCGCGCATCTCGCTGGCGCGGCACGCGCAGAAATCGCTCGACGTGCAGTACTACCTGATCAGCAACGACGACGTCGGCCTGCTGTTCCTCAAGGAGCTGCGCGAGGCCGCCGCGCGCGGGGTGCGCGTGCGGCTGCTGGTGGACGACCTGTACACGGCGGGCGAGGACGAGGTGTTCAGCAGCCTCTCGGCCTTCCCGAACATCGAGGTGCGGCTGTTCAACCCGCTGCCCTCGCGCGCCGGCTCGCTGCCCGCGCGGCTGCTGTTCTCGCTGGGCGACTTCGGGCGCATCAACCACCGCATGCACAACAAGCTGCTGGTGGCCGACAACAGCTTCGCGGTCTCGGGCGGGCGCAACATCGCCAACGAGTACTTCATGCGCAGCACGGCGGCGAACTTCATCGACATGGACGTGCTCTCCAGCGGGCCGATCGTGCGGCGCATGTCCGAGGGCTTCGACCGCTACTGGAACAGCGAGCACGCCTGGCCCATCGAGCGCATCGTGCCGCAGCGCCTGCCGCTCGAGGAAGCCCAGCGGCGATTCGACGCCCTGGCGCGCGCGGCCGTGCCCGACGTGCCCATGCAGCAGCGCGACGTGCTGGGCAAGTCGCCGGTCGGCGAGCAGCTCACCACGGGCCGCATCGACCGCTACTGGGCGCCGGCCACGCTGTTCGTGGACGACCCCGACAAGATCACGCGCAAGGCCGAGGCGGCCTACGGCGGCAGCGTGACCGAGGGCGCGCTCGGCGTGATCCAGGCGGCGAAGCACGAGGTGAAGATCGGCTCGCCGTACTTCATTCCGGGTGCGCGCGGCATGGCGATGATGAAGACGGCCATCGAGCGCGGCGGGCGCATCACGGTCATCACCAACTCGCTGGGCGCCACCGACGAGCCGCTGGCCTATGCGGGCTACGAGCGCTACCGCGCCGACATGCTGAAGATCGGCGTGACCATCTACGAGATCGCGCCCACGCTCTCCGGGCGGTCGGGGCGCTTCGGCGATTTCGGCAAGTCGATCAGCCGGCTGCACGCCAAGCTGGCCATCGTGGACGACCAGCGCTTTTTTGTCGGCTCGATGAACCTCGACCACCGCTCGGCCGCCGTCAACACCGAGATGGGGCTGGTGATCGACAGCCCCCGGCTGGTGCAGGACTACGACAAGCTCATGAACGGCGAGCGCGTCAACCTGGGCTACCGGCTGCGGCTCGCGCCGGGCGGGCGGCGCGTGCAGTGGCTCGAATACGACGACGCCGGCGGCGACATCGTGCACGAGGACGAACCGGGCGAATTCCTCTGGCTGCGCTTCAAGAACTGGCTGCTTTTACCCATCGTGGGCGAGGAGCTGCTTTAGGGTTTGTCATGACCGATCCAGTGAGGTGCGTTACATTTCTGTTTGAAATGTGAACTTTTGTCACCGACTATTGGAGGCTTTGATCATGACCGTCCCCGTGCCGCGCGAGTCGACCGCGCCGCTTTCCACCAGCCGCCGCCGTGCCCTTTCCGGGCTGGCCGCCACGACGGCCGCCGCGGCCGGCGTCGGGCTGGGATTTCCGGCGTTCGCGCAGAACCGTGCGATCCGCATCGGGACGACCTTCGACAACAGCAGCGTGGAAAAGGCCAACGGCCAGGGGCTGTACCAGGGCTCCAGCGCGTTCTTCAACGCGCTGAACAAGGCTGGCGGCATTCACGGCAGCAAGGTCGAGCTCGTGATGGCCGACGACACCTTCAAGCCCGAGGTGGCCAAGGCCAACGCGCTGGCCTTCGAAAAAGACAGCTCGGTGCTCGCGCTGGTGCACCCGCTGGGCACGCGCCAGACCGCCGAGGTGATGGACGCGGTGCCCGGCATGGCCGTGGTCGGCCCGATCACCGGCACCATCGCGCTGCGCAAGAAGACCTCTCCCAACACCTTCTGGGTGCGCGCCAACTACGACCAGGAGGTCGACAAGCTGGTGAGCACGGCCGCCGTGCTGGGCCAGACCCGCATCGGCCTCGTGCATTCCAACGACCCGCTGGGCCAGTCCGTGCTGGCGGCGTTCAAGAACGCGCTGGCCAAGGCCAAGCTGGAGCCGGCGGTGATCGCCACCACGCCCAACACCACGAGCATGGAAGTGGGCCCGGCCGCCGAGGCCATCGCCAAGGCCAAGCCGCAGGTGGTGGTGGTCGGCCTGGCCGGCACGGCGCCGGTGTTCCTGAAGGCGCTGCGCGGCGCGGGCAACAGCAGCTCGGCCTACGGCCTGTCGATCACGGCCAGCGCGCTGTCGGCCATGGGCGACCTGGCACGCGGCCTGGGCTTCGTGATCGTGGTGCCGTCGCCGTACTCGACCAAGTTCGAGATCGTGCGCCGCTACCAGGCCGACATGGTGGCCAACGGCACCAAGGACTTCTCGCTGACCAGCCTGGAGGGCTACATGAACGCCGCCGTGCTGGCCGAAGGCCTGCGCCGCGCCGGCCCCGCGCCGACGCGCGCCGCCGTGCTCGGCGGCATGGCGAGCATCGAGAACTTCGACCTGGGTGGCGTGAAGATCAACTACGGCCGCTCCAACCGCGAAGGCGGCCAGTTCGTGGACGTGGCCGTGATCGGCAGCCGCGGGCAGATGCTGAGCTGATGCGGCCGAGGCGTACCGCGCGCTGCGGCGCACGGTAGCGCCTGCCGGTACGCCGGCACACGCACGGCGCTGTCGCGGGCCGGCGTGCTTACAGTGCGGCCATGACCTTCGAACTCATCCTGGGCCTCGGCCTGCTGGCCCTGGTGCTGCTGGACCTGGTCCTGTTCTTCCTCGTGCGCTGGGCCGTGCTGCGCGAGTACCTGGGCCCGCTGGTGGCCAGCCTCGTCTACGGCCTGTGCCTGGCCGTGCTGCCGTACTTCGTGTGGTGGGGCCTGGGCACCCATGTGCTGTTCGGCAAGGACACGACCTTCCTGGCGCCCGTGGTGGACGTCGGCCTGGCCTTCATCCTCTACACCTGCGTGTGGCTGTCGTGGGGCGTGAGCCTCATCGCCGGCGGACTGGCGTCGTGGCGTTTCTTCGTGCGGGCCCGGCGGATCGGCCTGGCGTGAGGCGAGGGCTCAGCCGGCCGGCGCCTCGGCGATGCCCACGCCCAGCAGGCCTTCGAGCAGCTCCTTGTCGGCCGCCAGCGCCGCACTCGGGCCCGCATGCACGACGGTGCCGCGCTCCAGCACGATCGCCTGGTGCGTCATGTCCAGGGCCAGCACCGGGTGCTGCTCCACCACGATCGAGGCCAGGCCTTCCGATTCGCACAGGCGCCGGATGGCTGCCGCCAGCTCTTCCACGATGATCGGCGCGAGGCCTTCCATCGGTTCGTCGAGCAGCAGCAGCTTGGGGTTGGTCATGAGCGCGCGGCCGATGGCCAGCATCTGCTGCTCGCCGCCCGAGAGCTGGTTGCCGTAGTTGCCGCGCCGCTCGCGCAGGCGCGGAAAGAACTCGTACACGCGCTGCAAGGTCCAGCTGCCGGGGCGGGCGATCACCGTGAGGTTTTCTTCCACCGTGAGCGACGGGAACACCTCGCGCTCCTGCGGCACCCAGCCCAGCCCCGCGCGCACGCGCTGGTGCGCGGGCCAGCGCGTGATGTCGGCGCCCTGCCAGCGGATCGCGCCCTGCATCACGCGGGTGTTGCCCATCAGCGTTTCGAGCAGCGTGGTCTTGCCCACGCCGTTGCGCCCCAGGATGGCCAGGCTTTCGCCGGGCCGCAGCGAGAAGTCGAGGCGGTCGAGGACCACGGCGTTGCCGTAGCCGGCGGTGACGCGGTCGAAGGCCAGTGCGGCGGTTTCAGCCATGGTGGTGCGAGCTTCCCAGGTAGACCTCGCGCACGCGCGGGTCGGCGCCGATCTCGGCGGGCGTGCCTTCGGTGAGGATGCGTCCGCCCACCAGCACCGAGATGCGGCGCGCAAAGCGGAACACGAGCTTCATGTCGTGCTCGATGAAGAGCACGCTGATGTCGGCCGGCAGCGCCGCAATGGCTTCGAAGAGTTCGCCGCTCTCGTCCTCCGGCACGCCGGCCGCGGGCTCGTCGAGCAGCAGGATGCGGGGCTTGGCGGCGAGCGCCAGCGCAATCTCGAGCAGCCGCTGCTTGCCGTAGGCCAGCTCGGCCACGGGCACGTCGGCCAGGGCGTCGAGCTTCAGCGTGGCCAGCAGCGCATGCGCTTCGTCGAACACGGCGGTGCAGCCCTTGAGCGGCCGCCACCACGTGGCGCCCAGGCCTTCGCGCTCGCTGATGGCCAGCACCACCGACAGCAGCGGCGTGAGGCTGGGAAACAGCGTGTTGATCTGGAAGGTGCGCGCCAGCCCCATGCGGGCGCGCTTGTCGCCGGGCAGGCGCGTGATGTCGCGCGGGCCCAGGTGGATGTGGCCGCTGGTGGGCTTGAACACGCCCGTGAGCAGGTTGATGAGCGTGGTCTTGCCGGCGCCGTTGGGGCCGATCAGCGCCTGCCGCGCACCGGGCTCGAGCGACAGGTTGACCTCGCTCACGGCCTGGAAGGCGCCGAAGCGGATGCCCAGGTTCTGCGTGCGCAGCGCGTGCGTGGTGTTCGTGGTGGTGGAGGTCATCGCGCCTTCCCCGTGCGGACCACGCGCGAGAGCGCACCCATGATCCCGCCGCGCCCCAGCATGACGGCCGCGATCAGGAAGATGCCGAGCCAGAACATCCAGTACTGCGGGTTCATGTCGGCGAACCAGTCGTGCACCAGCATGTAGACGATGGCGCCGATGAGGCCGCCGTACAGCCGCCCGGTGCCGCCGAGCACGAGGATGATGAGCACTTCGGCCGAGCGGTTGAAGCTGATCGACTCGATGCCCACGAACTGCGTGGTCTGCGCCAGCAGCGCGCCCGCCACGCCGGCCACCGCGGCCGACATCGCATAGGCCATGCGCAGCCGCGCTTCCACCGGCGAGCCGATGGCCGTCATGCGCTTGCGGCTGTCGTGGATGCCGCGCAGCGCCAGGCCGAAGGGCGAGCGCAGCACCAGCCGCACCAGCAGGAACATCGCGAGCACCACGCCGAAGGCATAGCCGAACGCGGTCTTGCCGTAGAGGTCGAAGTCGAACAGGCCGAGCACGGGCGCGATCACCACGCCCTGCAGGCCGTCGGTGCCGCCCGTGATGCCCGAGAGCCGGTTGGCCAGCTCGAACAGCAGCACGCACACGCCGATGGTGATCATCAGCCGCGTGAGGTCGGCGCCGCGCACCACGAGGTAGCTCAGCACGTAGCCCAGCAGGCCGCACACGGCGAGCGCGAACACCAGGCCGCTGAAGGGCTCGCTCCAGCCGTACTTGGCGAGCAGGCCGGCCGCGTAGGCGCCCGCGCCGAAGAAGGCGGCGTGGCCCACGGTGAGGATGCCCGCGTAGCCCAGCGCCATGTCCAGCGACACGGCGAAGAGCCCGAAGATCATGATCTGGCTCATCAGCGTGAGCTTGTCGGGCAGAAGGAAGAAGCTCGACGCGAGCGCGAGCCAGAAGGCGATTTCGGCCACGCGCAGTTGCGCGGGGGACAGGCTCAGCGGCTTCATGCGAGCCCCTTCTTGGCGACGATGCCGTTCGGGCGCACCAGCAGCATGACGATCATGAACACATAGATGAGAAAGGCGCCCGTTTCAGGCAGGTAGTACTTGCCCGCCACGTCGACGATGCCGACCAGCAGCGCCGCGATGAAAGGCCCGGTGACGGTGCCCGCACCGCCCACGCACACCACCATCAGGAAGTAGACGAGGTACTTGAGCGGGAACGACGGCTCCAGCCCCAGCATGCCCAGGCTCAGCGCGCCGCCCAGGCCCGCCAGGCCGCAGCCCAGCGAGAAGGTCAGGAAGAACAGGCGCTGCACGTGGATGCCCGTGCCGCCCGCCACGCGCTGGTTGTCGACCGCGGCGCGCACCATCGCGCCGTAGCGCGTCTTGCCCAGGCCCAGCAGCAGCGCGACCAGCACGGCCACGCCGCAGCCGATCAGGAACAGGCGGTAGCGGCCCACTTCGAGGCCCAGCAGCGACACCTGGCCCTCGAGCGCCTTCGGCAGCGTGAAGGGCTGCATCGTCGGGCCGAAGAAGTAGGTGAACGCGGCGATCGAGACGAACACCACGCCGATCGACAGCAGCACCTGGTCCAGCGGGTGCGCGCGGTACAGCCGCCGGTAGAACACGAACTCCAGCACCGCGCCCACCACCGCCGCCGCAACGAAGGCGGCCGCCAGCGAGAGCCCGAAGCCCAGGCCCCACTGGTTCATGAGCACGCTGGCCGCGTAGCCGCCCACCATCGCGAAACTGCCGTGCGCGAGGTTGACGAAATTCATGAGTCCCATCGTGATGGACAGGCCCACGCCGATGAGAAACAGGAGCATGCCGTAGGCCACTCCATCGAAGATCACGATGCCCATGAATTTCCTGCTTGCTGCGTGCTGGCTGGCGTTGGCTTACTTGGGAGCGGCTTCCTTGGCCGGGTCCTTGACGCGCTCGAACTTGTCGAACTCCACGTTCACCAGCTGGCCGTTGGCGCGCTCGGTCTTGCGGATGTAGACGGTCTGCACGATGTCGCGCGTGGCGGCGTCGATCTCGATCGGGCCGCGCGGGCTCTCGAAGCTCAGGCCCTTGAGCGCGTCCATGAACTTGTCGCCGCCGGTGTCGCCCTTGGTCTTGGCCAGTGCCAGGTCGATGGCGGCCATGGTGTCGTAGGCGGTCACGGCGAAGTAGCTGGGGCGCAGCTTGGCGCCGTTGTCGGCGGCGAAGTCCTTCACGAACTTCTGGTTCTTCGGCGAGTTGTGCGCGAACGAGTAGTGGTGGCTGGTCACGAGGCCCAGCGCCACGTCGCCGGTGGCGTCCAGGTAGCTGTCGTCGGTGGCTTCGCCGGTGGCGAACAGCTTGATGCCGGCCTGCTCCATGCCGCGCTCCTTCCACACCTTGAGGAAGGCCGGCGGCATCACGCCCGAGGGGAAGAAGAAGAACACGGCCTGGGGCTTGGCGTCCTTGATGCGCTGCACGTAGGCCGAGAAGTCGGGGTTGTTCATCGGCGTGCGCACCTCGCCCGAGACCTTGCCGCCGCCGGCGGTGAAGGCCTTCTTGAACGCGGTCTCGGCGTCGACGCCCGAGGCGTAGTCGGCGACCACGGTGTAGGCGTCCTTCACGCCCTGCTTGAGCATGTAGCGCGCCATCGGGTCGGTGACCTGCTGCACGGTGAACGACAGGCGCGCCACGTAGGGCGAGCTGGTGGTGATGGCCGAGGAGGCGGCGTTCATCACCAGCGTGGGGATCTTGGCCTGCGTGGCGATGGCGCCCACGGCGTAGGCGTTGGGGCTGAAGTCCAGGCCGGTGAGGATGCTCACCTTGTCGCGCACGATGAGTTCCTGCGCGATGCGCTTGGCGGCGTCGGGCGCCGGGCCGGCGGTGTCCTTCTTGATGATTTCGACGGCGCGCCCGCCCACCTTGCCGCCGTGCTCCTTCAGATAGAGCGCGATGCCGGCGTCGAACTGGCGGCCGTAGTCGGCGTAGGGGCCGGAGTAGGTCGCGATGAGGCCGATGCGCAGCGGCTCCGTGGTCTGGGCCTGGGCCGCGCCCGCCATGCCGAGGCCGGCGAGCAGCAGGGTCGAGAGGAGGGTTCGCTTGGTCATCGTCGTCGTCATGAAAAAACGCCTTTCAGTGGGAGTGGAATGCGCCGCACGGGCGCCGCTGGTTTGTAACCGGATGTTTGGCGGCGGGCGATGATGCCCGACGCGTTGGTCAGACCTGTGTATCGGGCACACGCACCGTGAGGCCATCGAGGGCGGTGCTCACGCTGAGCTGGCAACTCAGGCGCGAACCGGGCCGGCGCTCGGACGCGACGGCATCGAGCAGCGCGCTTTCCATGTCGTCGGGCGGCGGCAGCAGTTCGAGGAACGCATCGTCGACGTAGACGTGGCAGGTCGCGCACGAGCAGCAGCCGCCGCACTCGGCGTCGATGCCGCGCACGTTGCCGCGGATGGCGGTCTCCATCACGCTGGCGCCGACCTTGGCGTCGACCTCGCGCGTGGTGCCGTCCTTGAGGATGTAGTGGATCGTGGGCATTGAAGGGTTCAGAACATGTCGAAGTACTCGCGGTGTTCCCACTCCGAGACTTCGAGGTTGAAGCGGGCGATCTCCGCTTCCTTGATGTGGCACAGGTAGTCGACGAAGGTCTTGCCCATCTGCGCGTTGAGCATCTCGTCGCGGCGCAGGCAGGCGAGGGCGTCGCCGAGCGATCGCGGCAGTTGCTCCGCCGGCGTTTCGTACGGCGCATCGGCCGAGGGGCCGGGGTCGGTCTTGTTGTGGATGCCGTCCAGGCCCGAGAACAGCTGCGACGCGAGGTACAGGTACGGGTTGGCGGTCGGCTCGCCCACGCGGTTCTCGATGCGCGAGGCGTTCTGGCCCGGGCCGCCGAGCACCCGTAGCATCGCGCCGCGGTTGTCGCGCGCCCAGATCGCGCGGTCGGGCGCGAGTGAGAAGGGGCGGTAGCGGCGGTAGCCGTTGATCGTCGGACTGGCGAGCGCGGCCGCACCGCAGGCGTGCGCCTTCAGGCCGCCGAGGTAGTGCATGCCGATCTCGCTGAGGTCGCGTCCGCCGGGTTCGGGCATGAAGGCGTTGACGCCGTCGCTCTTGCGGCGCAGCGATTGGTGCAGGTGCCAGCCGCTGGACATCACGTTCGGGATCTTCGGGCGGCACATGAAGGTGGCATGCAGGCCGGCGCGCTGGCAGATCTGCTTGATGGCGCTGCGCAGCAGCACCATGGTGTCGGCGGGCGTCACGCCGGCCGTGGGGCCGAAGGTGAGCTCGAACTGGCTCGGGCCGAACTCGATCTCCAGCGAGCGCAGCGGCAGGCCGAGCGCCACGAGCTGCGAGCGCAGCAGCTCCATGAGGCCGTCGACGCGGTCGTAGCGCAGCTCGGTCAGGTACTGGTGGCCATGCGACAGCAGCGACACGCGCGGCGGTTCGCCGGGCTGGCCCGAGTCGGGCAGGCCCATGCGCGCGTCTTCGAGCTTGAAGACGTGGAACTCGACCTCGAGGCCGGCGATGAAGTCCAGCCCGAGTTCGTCGAGCTGCGCCACCGCGCGCTGCAGGATCTGCCGCGTGGCGAAGGGGCAGGGCCGGCCGTCGGCCATGTAGGCGTCGCACAGGATCCAGCCGGTGCGCGGTGCCCAGGGCAGCACCTTGAAGGTGGCGGGGTCGGCCACGATGGTGAAGTCGGCGCCGCCCTGCAGGCCCTCGATGGCGAAGCCGCCGCCCTGCGTGAACACGGGGAACACGGTCTTGTGCGAGGTGTCCTTGGCCAGCAGGGTGGAGGTGAGGTTCACGCCCTCCCACAGGGCCGAGCGCGCCTCGCCCGCGACCAGGGTCTTGCCGCGCAGCAGGCCGTGCTGGTCGGGCCAGGCGAAGCGGACGGTGTCCACCTCGCCGCTGTCGATGCGGCGCACGAGTTCGCGCGCCTGCGCATGCTGGTCGGCCGACCAGAGACCGAAGCGGTCGACGAAGGTGTGGCTGTTCATGGCGCGTGCTCAGGCAGCGGCAGCAGCTGCGGCCAGGCGTGCAGACGCCCAGTCGGACTTCAGGCGGCGCGCGCGGTCGGCGTCCTGCCAGTAGGCCTCGGTGGCGGCTTCATCGACGACCTTGCCGATGCCGTCGATCGACGGCGGGCCGGTCATGGCGCTGGCCTGCGCGGCGTCGATGAGCATCGGCGCGGTGTCGCCGGCGAGCGTGGCCTCGATGGCCTTCACCAGCACGCGGCGGTAGGCAATGATGCCCTTGTCGGTGCTGCCCAGGTGCTCGCGCGTGCGGTCCTGGATGGCGCCCTGCGACTCCACCGCCCACTGGTCGTGCACGTTGATGTCGTCGCCCATGCCGGTGTAGGTCTCGGTCAGCTGTTCTTCGATGCTGAAGCCGTAGTTGTTGCGCTTGTTCTTGCGCGAGGTGTAGTCGGGCAGCTCGTACAGCTTCAGGCGCTGGTCGCGCATCTGCTGCTTGTCGACCGGGCCGGTGAAGCTGGTGAACACGGCGTACCAGTAGCAGTGCGTGTCGTCCACGGGCACGTGCCACTGCGAGATGGTCATCTCGGCGCTCATCGGGATCACGAAGGCCTGCGGGAACACCACGTTGGTCACGCGCACGTGGGTGGTGTCTTCCGACAGCTTGCGCAGCGCCTTCAGGCGGAAGCCGTAGTCGGTGGGCTCCACGCTGATGTCGGGGCGGTCGTACTCGCGCAGCACCTTGGTGATGGGCATGTCGGAGTCGGCCGAGGCGCCGCGGAACTGCTTGCCGTAGCTCTCGGAGGTGTCTTCGTCCTCGAAGAAGCGGTGCAGGTACGAGGCGTGCGCGGGGTCGATGCCCACCTCGAGCGCCTGCAGCCAGTTGCATTCGAAGAGGCCCTTGAACGCGAAGGTGTGGCTGTCGGGCGCGACGAAGCAGTCGAAGTCGGGGAAGGCCGGGGGCTCGCCCTCGCCGATGTACGCGAAGACGATGCCGGCCTTCTCGACCACCGGGTAGGCCGACTGCTTGATGCGGCTGCACAGCTTGCTGGTGGCGGGCTCGGCCGGGGTCTCCAGGCAGTTGCCCTTGGCGTCGAACAGCCAGCCGTGGAAGGCGCAGCGGATGCCGCCGTTTTCCAGCCGGCCGAAGGCCAGGTCGGCACCGCGGTGCGGGCAGTCGCGGTCGAGCATGCCGAGCTGGCCGCTCTCGTCGCGAAACAGCACGAAGTCCTGGCCCATGAGCTTCACGGGCTTGACCGGGCGCGGGCCCGCCAGTTCGTCGGCCAGGGCCACCGGCTGCCAGTAGCGGCGCAGCAGCTTGCCGGCGGGCGCGCCGGGTCCGACGCGGGTGATGAAATCGTTTTGCTCGGCGCTGATCATCGTGCGGGCTCCATCGAGAGGTCTTTGTCAGAAGGCCTGCAGGCATTGCATGCAGTTGTATGCATTGTCTTGGTGATTTTTGACAAAGGTCAAACTTTCATCGGCCGATTCGCCCTGTTTTGGGGCTCGAAGCGGTCATATATAGGGTTAACTCTGGGGTGATTGTGTGTTTTTGACACACTTCTATTTGCAGTGCATGCAACAACCGCGCCCGTTTGGCTATGCTGCGTGCAGTGGCGGGCGGGTCTCCTAGAATCCGCCCATTCATCCCTCTCCTTGTTGCCCTGGCGCCTCCCGATGGACTCCCAACAATCCCGCGTGCTCGTGCAACTGCGCGACCTGATCCTCAAGGGCGAATTCGTGCCTGGAGAGCGGCTGGCCGAGATCCCGCTGGCCGAGAAGCTCGGGGCCTCGCGCACGCCGGTGCGCCTGGCGCTGGCCAGCCTCGAGCACGAAGGGCTCATCGAGCAGTCGCCCAGCGGCGGCTACCAGATGCGCCGCTTCACCTCGCAGGAAGTGGCCGATGCCATCCGTGTGCGTGGCGTGATCGAAGGCTTTGCCGCCCGCCTGCTGGCGGAAGACGGCGTGTCGCGCCAGCTGCTGCGCGACCTGAAGGACTGCCTGGAAGACGGCGACCGCGCCGTCAACAAGCCCAGCATGGAGATCGACGACTACGCTGCGTACGTCGAGATGAACGACCGTTTCCATCGGCTGATCCTCGAAGGCTGCGGCAACCTCGCGCTCAAGCGCGTGATGGACATGCTCGGCGGCCAGCCCTTCGCCGCGCCCAGTGCGATGCTGCCCATGCAGTCGTCGATGGAGGAGGGCCAGCAGTGGATGCGCCAGGCGCACCGCACGCACCACGCGATGGTGCAGGCCATCGAGCGCGGCCAGGGCTCGCGCGCCCAGGCGCTTGGCGAGGAGCACGTCGAGATCGCGCGCATGAACCTGGACTACGCGCTGGAGCGGCCTGAACTCGCGGCCGAGCTCATGCCGGGCATCCGGCTCGTGGCCAAGGGGCGCACCGCCTGAGCGGCGAAACGGCCGGTCAGCGGATCTCGATCAGCAGCTGGGGCTGGTAGCCCTCTTGCTCGCCGTTGCTGCGGTAGCCCAGCGGATTGGCGACCACGCGGCAGCCGTCCTTCACATAGTCGAACGGGCAATGCAGGTGGCCGTGCAGCCACAGCTGCGCGTGCGGCAGCAGCTCGTCGAGCGAATTGCAGAAACCCGCGGTGCCGGGCGTGAGCCCGTAGCGGGGATCGGCACTGGCGAGGCTGGGCGCGAAGTGGGTGATGGCCACCGTCGTGCCGTCGTAAGGCTGGGCCAGCGCGTCGCGCAACCAGGCTTGGCAGGTGAGCGCTTGCTCTCTCATTTCGGCCGCCATGAAGGGCTTGCCGTTGCGGGTGCCGGCCATCTTCTCGAGGTAGAAATCGGCCGCGCGCATCGCCTTGCCGCGCTTCTTGAGCGCCTCGGCGAGGCCGTCGCGGGGCTCGACCAGTGCGTCGAAATCGGCCCACAGCGTGGTGCCGATGAAGCGGATGCCCTCGATGACCAGCGTCTCGCGCTCCAGCCAGAGGATGCCGAGCTCGTCGCACAGCGCCCGCAGGCGCCCATGCGTCGCGTCGAAATCGAGGTTGTCGTACTCGTGGTTGCCCGGCACGTAGACCACCGGCGTTGGCCAGCCCTTGCGCGGCGAGAAGCGGCCCAGCCCGAAATCGGTGTCCGTCAGGCGGGAGCCTTCCTGGTAGGAGCCGATGTCGCCCCCGAGCACCAGCAGGTCGGCGCCCGGGATGGGGTCGGCATGAAAGTTGGGGTGGGATTCCAGGTGGAGGTCGGAGAGCAGTTGCAGCTTCATCGTCGGGTCAGTCTAGGTGAATCGCACTATGCGTGAGATGCATAACCTGGGGCTTGCTTTACTAGGGATTACCCTTAATCTACATCCATCGTTAATCAACCCCGTCGCAGCCACAAGCCGCGCACCGTCATGTTCAGTCTTCTTGCCCAAGTGGCCCGTTTCTTCCGTTCGTCGCCGAGCCAGACCCCCGCCAGCCACGCCGCTGCGCTGATGGAAAGCGCCGACAGCCGTGCCGGTCGCGGTGCGCACCACGCGCAAGAGCTGCGTGCGGCGGCTTCCGCCTGGCTCAGCGTCGTCAGGTAATTCGCCGACGCGCGCCGCCCCGTGCGGCGCACCCGGGATCCAAGGGCAGGTCACGCCTGCCCGTGGACCGAGCCCGCAAACGCCGCGGCCGCCGAGCGCAACAGCGCCGTGCGTAGCCACTCGTGCGAATGCCCATGCTGGGCGCGCCGGTGCCAGATGGCATCCACGTGCACCGGCGGCTGGTCGAAGGGCAGGTCCCGCACCACCAGCTGATTCTCGATGCCCGTCACGCTCACGAAGTGACGCGGCAGCACCGCCAGCAGGTCCGAATTCGCGACCACGCGCCCGGCGGTGAAGAACTGGTTCACCGTCACCGCGATCCGCCGCTCGCGCCCCATGGCGCCCAGCGTCTGGTCGATGAAACCGTACGGCCGCCCCGAAAAACTCACCAGCAGGTGTCGCGCCGTGCAGTAGCTGTCGAGCGTCAGCGGTGCGCTGGCCAGCGGATGGCCGCGTCGCATCACGCAGACATATTGGCCCAGGTAGAGCCGCTGGGTCTCGAACGGCACCCCCACCCCTGATTGCCCGCGCGCCGCCAGGCTCGCGATCACGGCAGGAAAGTAGCCGATCGCCATGTCGACTTCTTCGTGCTCCAGCATGCGGCGCGGGTCGCGCGTGGTCAGCGGCAGCACGCGCAGCGAGATGGCCGGGGCTTCTTCTTCCGCAATCTTCACCAGGCCCGGCATGAGTTCGGCGGCCGTGGCGTCGGCCATGGCCAGCAGGAAGGTCGTGTCGGCGGTGCCGGCATCGAACTCGCCGGGCGCCAGCGTGTGCTGCAGCTGGCGCAAGGCGTCGCGCACCGTCGGCCAGAGGGCTTGCGCGCGCGGCGTGGGTTCCACGCCCGCACCGGAACGCCGCACCAACTCGTCGCCCAGCAATTCGCGCAAGCGGCGCAGCGAATTGCTCACGGCCGGCTGGGTGATCGCGAGGTTGCGGGCGGCGCGCGTGAGGTTGCGCTCCGCCATCACCTCATCGAAGACGCGCAGCAGGTTGAGGTCGAATGTGCGGAAATTGACGT